>JAKAEF010000124.1 GCA_021820025.1 bacterium
TTAGGATTGTTTTAAAGCTGCTTCAATCGCTTGTTGGAATGCACTATAAGGCTCTGCTCCAACTAACGGAGTACCATTAATAAAGAATGTTGGGGTTCCTGAGACATTTGCTTTTTGACCGTCTGTATAATCGGCTTGTGCTTTATTATCATCTGTTTTGTTATCTAAGCAGGATCTAAATTGGTCACCATTCAATCCAAGGCTTACTGCATCTTGCGTTAAGGTATCGGTATTATACATAGAAGTATCTGTTTCTGAAGGTTGATTTTTGTACAAGAAATCATGGAATTCCCAGAATTTCCCCTGATCGTTTGCACATTCAGCGGCATCTGCTGCAACATTTGATGCTGGGCCTAAGAATGGAAATTGTCTAAAGGCAAATTTAACTTTCCCCGTATCTACATAGTCTTTAAATATTTGTGATTCTGTATTTGTAAAGAACTGCTCACAGAATGGACATCTAAAATCTGCGAATTCAATAATAGTAACTTTCGCATCTTTGTTTCCTTTAACAGGGAAATGACCTACCGCGACATCCTGCTTTTGTGCTGGTTGTTGTGGCTGATTTGGGTTTGTGCCTTGTTGTTGTTGATTAGGAACTACATTTCCTAAAGCATTATTATTTGCTCCATTTTTTTCAAGGTATTGTACTTTATCAAGAAGCATTCCCAAAAAAAATGCAGCAATAATTAAAAGTGTCACCATAATAGGTGTATAACCGATTGTTTTTGGCATTTTTACTTTTGGAAATTTAGCAAAAAAACTCTGAAAAGGATTTTGTTTTGCTATTGGTTTTATTTCAGGGGTTGTTTCTACTTTTTTAACTACTGTTTTTGCACGTGGCATAGTACAGCATAGTGTAATAATAATGCAATTTACTTGTCAATAGGTAATTTGATTATACTTTTCATTTTTATACATGTGAGGTATTTCTGCTTGTAATATCTGTTAGCTCTTCATGTTCCCAATCTTTTATATCCAATTTTTTAACTGTATATTCTTTTTCTCTTTCTTCAAAAAATGTATGTAAATGAGATGCATTAAATTCGCTTATTTCATCTTTTTTAAACCAGAGAGCTTCACAAGTATTACAGAGATATGCTGTTTCTTTTGTTTGAACAAATTCTATTTTATTAATTGTTCCTTCTTTGCATTTTGGACATATCATAACAGTATAAGAATAAGTGATTTATTATTTTCTTCAGTAATATTTGTCACAAAAGACCTTATTGACAATGTATCTGTGTATCTGACCATAATAGAATATGCCAAAAAGAATAAAAAAATTAAAAAAGATTAGACTACGTAAAAACAAACCAGATTCCTATCTTATTATTCGATATACGGGAATTTTGTTTGCTATTGCGCTTCTGGTTATTGCTGGGGAAACAGTAGCAACTGCAGCCAATACTCCTCATGTATTGGGGACACAAACAGGTCCTCGTTTGTTGGCAGATACAGGAGATACTCAAGATGGGCAGCAACAAGATCATCCTGATCAACAGCAACCTCAGCAAAACCAACCAGATCAGCAACCCCAACAAAATCAACAAGATAATCAACCACAGCAAAATACACAAAAACCAAATCAGGACGCCCAACAAAATCCAACTCAGCAAGGAGATACAACACAACCTTCACAGTCACAAGACAATACGCAAGTTGATTGTGTAGGACCAGATGGGAAACACTTTACAACAGATTTTCACAATTGCCAGGAATTAAATCAAAAATGGGGAAATTCCCGATTTACATTTACACCTCTTGCAACATCTTCCAAAACAGAGCAGCCAGAAGCACAACCTTCAGAAGCTCCCCAACAGCCAGAGGCAAAAACTATAGAAACCCCAAAGTCTCAATTAGAATTACAAACAGAAAATGGTCAAGTGCAGCTTAATTTAGAAACACCAAATAGTCATATAGAATTAAAACGCCAGGATAACGGCTCAGTGCAACTTACGCTTCATCAAGAAGGAGGAAAAGAAATCCAAGTACAATCAAATCAACTTGATCAGCTAAATGAACTTCTTAAAGAAAAAGATCTAGAAATTGGTACAGGGTCTGCAAATAAACTGGTTATTAAGTCTAAAAATGTTGAAGCAGAGACAGCGCTCCCATTAACTATTGATCCATCTACACAATCTTTAGCAGTAGCAACTCCAGGTGGAACAACAACGATTGTTAGTCCAAGTCAAGCAGTATGGAATGTTTTATCTTCAAAAACGCTTTCAAATGTTCTCTCAGTTGCAACAAATAACACGGCAAGTGCTGCAGCTGCTAATAATATGATTGCATTAACAACACTTAACAACCAACCAACGTTTGAAATTCAAGGAGTTACAAATAAAAGATTGTTAGGTATTTTCCCGATTGGATTTGCAAAAACAGTCTATGTTGCAGCAGACAATGGACAGGTTGTACAAATTAACCAATCTTTCTTAAACCAACTATTACAATTATTATCTTTTTAATAGAGACATAACAATATCATCAGATATTTGAGGGAATTCTTTATAATAACTTCCAACAGACCCTAAATAATTTTTATCTATATCTAATGCAACAATCTCATCTACCTGGCGTTGTAACTCATTTAGAGTATCTTGCGGCATAACCGGGACTGCAACAATAATTTTTTGAGGATTTTGAGATTTTATTTCTGCTATTGCAGCTTTTATAGTAAGTCCTGTTGCAATACCATCATCAACAATAATTGCAATTTTATTTCTTGCAGAAAGAGATTTTTTATTTCCCATATATACTTCTCTTCT
>JAKAEF010000015.1 GCA_021820025.1 bacterium
CGATCCAGCATATGAACAAAAAATTATGGAACTTATGGATGCAGTAGATAGCTACATTCCAACTCCAGTTAGAGACACAGATAAGCCATTCTTAATGCCGGTTGAAGACGTTTTCTCAATCAAAGGAAGAGGAACAGTTGTAACAGGAAGAATTGAAAGAGGAATTGTTAAAGTTAACGAAGCAGTAGAAATTATTGGAATGAAAGCAACACAACCAACAGTTGTAACAGGAGTAGAAATGTTTAGAAAGCAATTAGATGAAGGTCAAGCAGGAGATAACGTAGGTCTTTTGATTCGAGGAGTTGAAAAAAACCAAGTAGAAAGAGGACAAGTTATTGCAAAGCCAGGATCTATTACTCCACACACAAAATTTGAAGCAGAAGTATACATTTTAGCAAAAGAAGAAGGCGGACGACACACACCATTCTTCACTGGATACAGACCACAATTCTATATTAGAACAACAGACGTTACCGGTAATGTTACATTGCCACAAGGTGTAGAAATGGTTATGCCAGGTGATAATACAAAGATGAATGTAGAACTTATTGTACCAGTAGCTCTTGAAGAAGGATTAAGATTTGCTATTCGAGAAGGTGGAAAGACAGTAGGAGCAGGAGTTATTACAAAGATCATTGCATAATGCAGTGATTTTTGTGTATAACCGCCTTAGGGCGGTTTTTTTATACTCAAATTGCTTGATTAAAAGTAAAAAAAGACTGTCATAATCAGCAAACTGTAGACAATAGTGAATCTATATTGTATAATGACAGATACAAAAGAGATTGCTCTTTAATACTACATACATATGCCAAAAGGAAGAATTAGAGTAAGATTAAAAAGTTACGACGCACGCGTTATTGACGCTTGCTGCCAGCAAATTTTAGATACGGCAATTAGAACCGGTGCTAAGGTCGTAGGTCCAGTACCACTTCCTACAGAGCGCTCAGTGTATGCGGTTAACAAATCTCCATTTATTGATAAAAACGCACAAGACCACTTTGAAATGAGAATTCATAAAAGACTTATTGATATTGTCTCTCCAACAGAAAAAACAATGGATTCCTTATCTCATTTAGAATTACCAGCAGGTGTGGACGTTGAGATCCGCATGTAAAAAGCTCCTTAAGATATATAGTGTCGCCACTGTCTAAAATCTTACACGTTTTGAGGCTAAATTATAGCTATATACCTATTGCGAGTTTCTTACCTATTTGGTACAATTGTGCTTGATGATCCATTCCTTAAGTGGAGGTGAAATTAAAGGTTAGCTTCGGGAAAACAGCTCTTACAGAATAAGAGGTGGCCCGATGGCCACTTTTTTGTCGTTTAAAGGGATAAAATATATGCATGGAATAATTGGAAGAAAACAAACACAAACACAAAGATTTTTGGAAGACGGAACACGAATTCCGGTTACTCTTATTGAGGTTAATAGTAATCCCGTTGTCATGGTTAAAACAGCTGACAAAGATGGATATGTTGCAGTCCAACTTGGCTACGGAACAAAGAAAAATCCAAGTAAAGCAATATCAGGACACAGTAAAAAAGGAGCAGTAGAAAAGGCTCCTTCTTTTTTTGCAGAAGTACGATTTCCAGTAGATGCAAAAGTAGAAGATTTGCCAAAACCAGGAGATACAGTAGAAGCACCAGCAGTTTTAGAAGCTGGTGATTTAGTAGATGTTACAGGAACAGCAAAAGGAAAGGGTTTTGCCGGGGTTGTAAAACGACATAAATTTAGAGGAGGACCAAGAACTCACGGACAATCAGACAGAGAAAGAGCACCAGGTTCAGTTGGTCAAACAACAACACCAGGAAGAGTTTACAAAGGAAAAAGAATGGCTGGTAAAATGGGAAACCAAACAGTAACTCTGCAAAATTTAGAAGTTGTAGATGTAACACCAACAGGTATTATTGTTAAGGGTTTAGTCCCAGGTGTTAGAGGAGCAATGCTTTTTATTAAAAAAATAGGCAAAAATAAAAATTTTACTCCTCTTTTTAAAGAAGCAGTAGAAGTAGTTGAAGAAGCAAAAGAAGTAAAATCAGAAGAAGTAGCACCAGTTGCAGAAGAAAAGAAAGCATAGAACTATGGCAGAAGCAAAAAAAACAACAGTTAAAAAAACAACAACAAAAGCAGTAAAATCTGCAGTTAAAAAAGTAGTTGCAGAAAAAGCTCCAAAAATGGAGAAAAAGATGGGAACTTTAACAATTGATGTCTTAAATGCAGAAGGTAAAGCAGCTGGAACAATCAAACTTCCAGAAGTTGTTTTTGGAGTCAAAGTTAATCCAGCTCTTATTGCACAAGCTGTAAGAGTTTACTTAATTAACCAAAGACAAGGAACTGTTTCTACTTTAACAAGAGGAGAAGTAGATGGATCAACAAGAAAAATCTACAGACAAAAAGGAACAGGTAGAGCACGACACGGTGGCGTTAGAGCTCCTATCTTTGTTAAGGGAGGAGTTGGACACGGTCCAAAACCAGTTGAATACAAAGCATCTATGTCTCAAAACATGAGAAAAGCAGCTTTATTTGCAGCACTATCTAGTAAGGTAAAAGATGCAGAAGTAAAAGTTGTAACAGGTGTTGAAAGTATGAAAAAAACCAATGCTTTTGCAAAAGCATTTACAGCGTGGGGAGTAAATGCAAAAAATAGAAATGTGTTGTTTGTATTACCAGCACACAATGAAGAATTATTTAAAGCAACAAGAAATTTAACAGGAGTATGTATTACACCTGCAAATATGCTTAATACTTATGAAGTATTAAAACACAAAACAGTTGTTTTTGTAAAAGATGCAGTAGAGGCAGTAGAAAAAACATTTGTAAATAATAAATAATATGAATCCAATTTTACGACCAGTTATAACAGAAAAATCAATTATGGATGCACATAATGGCAAATATGCATTTGTCGTTAAAAGAGGAACAAAAAAAGAAATTATTAAAAAGGCAGTAGAAAAAACATTTAATGTTCATGTTGTTTCTATAAAAACAACATTAGTAAAAGGAAAATCAGCACGATTTGGAAGTAGAAGAACAGAAAAAAAGTTTAGTCCGGTCAAAAAAGCAGTTATTATAGTCAAAGAGGGAGAAAAAATTGGTATCTTTGAAGCTTAAGGGAGATTTTGATACAATATGAAGCAGTTAAAAGTAATTAAAAAGAAAAATTCAGGAAGAGATCAAACAGGTCAAGTTGCAGTAAGGCATCAAGGTGGAGGAAATAAGCAATTTTTAAGACTTGTAGATTTTAGACGAGATAAAGAAATTTCTGGAAAAGTAGTTGCTATTGAATATGATCCAAATAGAAACTGCCAAATTGCTCTTGTGCAATATGGTGATGGAGAAAAAAGATATATTTTGGCTCCAGTTGGATTAACCGTTGGAAGTACCGTAGCAGCAGGAAGTAATGTAGAAATTAAAGTTGGTAATGCATTGCCACTTGCAAACATTCCGGTTGGAACAGTTGTACATAATGTAGAATTAGTAGCAGGAAAAGGTGGACAAATTGCAAGAGGAGCAGGTGCAGGGGTAATTGTTTCTGCAATTGAAGGAAACTATGCCCATATTAAGTTACCATCAGGAGAAATTCGAAAAGTACACAGCGGTGCAAAAGCAACAATAGGACAAGTTGGAAATTTAACTTGGAAAGATAGAGTTTGGGGAAAAGCAGGAGCAAAAAGACATTTGGGTATAAGACCAACTGTTAGAGGAGTTGCTCAAAATCCAAGATCTCATCCTCACGGAGGAGGAGAAGGTAGATCTGGTATTGGTATGAGTACACCAAAAACCTATGCAGGACGACCAGCAGTTGGTAAGAGACGAAGACCAAATAAGTATTCAGATAAATATATAGTACAAAGAAGAAAGAAAGCATAAAAAAATTATGAGTAGAAGTGCAAAAAAAGGACCATATGTAGATCCAAGACTTTTGAAAAAAGTCTTAAAGCAAAAAGAAACTGGAGATCATAGTGTAATTAAAACTTGGTCAAGAGCATGCCAAATTTCTCCAGAATTTGTAGGACATACAATTGCAGTACATAATGGTCGAAACTTTATTAATGTATTAGTAAGTGAAGCTATGGTTGGACACAGACTTGGTGAATTTTCACCAACCCGAACCTTTAGAGGTCACGGAAGAGTCGTTGCCCGAGAGATTAGTAAGACATAAAAATAAAAAACTATGACAGCAGCAACAGCAACAACAAAAGGAGTAAGAGTTAGTACACGAAAAGTGAGACTTGTAGCAGATGCTATAAGAAACTTAAGTGTAGAGCAAGCTTTGGCAGCACTTGCTGTTACAAATAAAAGAGGAGCTGGAATTTTGGCAAAAACCATTAAATCAGCAGCTGCAAATGCTGTCAACAATGCAAAAATGACACAAGACAAACTTATGATTGCACGACTTGATGTAAATGAAGGACCATTTTTAAAAAGATATCATGCATCAACAAGAGGAAGAATTCATCCTTTTAAAAAACGAAGTACACATATTACTGTTGAGGTAAAGGAGCAAGGTAAATAAGTATGGGAAAAAAAGTAAATCCAATAGCATTACGACTCGGAACCGTCTTTAATTGGCAAAGTAGATGGTTTAATAACAGAGACTATAAAGCAATGGTTTTGGAAGACTATAAATTGAGAGAAGCATTAATGAAACGATTAGCAACAGCAGGAGTTGCAAGAGTAGAAATTGAAAGATCAATTAACAGTATGAAATTATTATTATTTGTTTCTCGACCTGGTATGGTTATTGGACGAGCAGGAACAGGATTAGAAGATTTAAAGAAATATGTTGTTAGTCTTTTAGCAGAAATTAATCCTAGTAAAACAGGGAAAAATGCACCAAAGATTGATATAAGAGTTGAAGCAATTAAAGAACCAAATCTTGATGCATATTTGGTCGGGAAAAATGTTTCAGAACAATTGGCAAAGAGATTACCTTTTAAAAGAGTTTTAAATCAAAACGCAGAACGAGTTATGGCAGCAGGAGCAAAAGGAGTTAAAATTGCCTTGGCAGGAAGAATTGCAGGGTCAGAAATTGGAAGAAAAGAAAAAATTCAAATGGGAACAGTTCCATTATCAACAATTCGGGAACCTGTGCAATATGCAAGTGTTCCTTCATTAACAAAGAAAGGATATATTGGCGTTAAAGTTTGGATAAACACAGGCGAAAAAAACGCATAAAACAAACATATGTTATTACCAAAAAGAGTAAAATATAGAAAACAACAAAGAGGCATGATGCGAGGAGTTGCCCATGCAGGTACAACGTTAGCATACGGAGAATTTGGTTTGGCAACAGAACAAATGGGTTGGATTTCTAGTCGACAAATAGAAGCAGCTAGACGTGCAATTACCCATTACACAGCAAGAGGTGGACGTGTTTGGATTAGAATTTTTCCAGACAAGCCAATAACCAAAAAACCACCTGAGGTTCGTATGGGAAGTGGTAAGGGAGATGTTTTTGAATACGTAGCACCTGTTAAAGCCGGAAGAATTATGTTTGAAATGGGTGGAATTGATAGAGCAACAGCATATCAAGCTCTTAAATTGGCAGCATATAAATTGCCAGTGAGAACAAAAATTATTGAAAAGGAGACTAAATAATGGCTAAAAAGACAGTTAAAAAAGAAGAGAAAAAAGAAGTAAGTAAATTTGCAGAATTAAGAGGTAAAGTAAAAACAGCAAAGCAAGAATTATTTGCAATGCAAATGGATAAAGCACAAGGAAAGCTGAAAAACACAAGTTCTTTAACTCTTAAAAGAAAGGAGATTGCAAAGCTTTTAACAGCCTTGCGACAATTAGAACTAGCATAATATGAAAAAACAATTTATCGGAAAAGTTACATCAGTAAAACAACAAAATACCGTGGTTGTTGAAATAACAAGAAAAGTACAACATCCATTGTACAAAAAGTTGTTAATAAAAACTAACAAAATGCAAGTAGATACAGCAGGACAAAAGATTGAATTAGGCCAAGAAGTAACAATAGAGGAAACACGACCAATTTCTAAAACAAAGCATTTTAAAGTTGTGGAGGTAAAGAAATAATATGGTACAACACAGAAGTATGTTGATTGCAGCAGATAACTCAGGTGCAAAATTATTGCAGGTAATCCATATTTTTGGTGGATCAACCAGAAAATTTGGACGAATCGGAGATGTTTTAAATTGCGTAGTTAAAGATGCATCTCCAACAGGACAGGTAAAAATTGGAGAAATTGTAAAAGTAGTTCTCGTTAGAACAAGAAAAGAAGTACGACGAAAAGATAGCTCTTTTGTACGATTCTCAGACAATGCAGGAGTTGTTATTGATAATCCGGACGATAAAAATCCAAAAGGAACACGTATCTTTGGACCAATTGCTCGAGAAGTGAGAGACGCAGGATTTACAAAAATCGCCAGTATGGCAGTAGAGGTAGTATAATATGAAACTTTTAAAAAACGACGAAGTAAAAATTATTAGAGGCAAAGACAAAGGAAAAACAGGAAAAATTGAAAAAGTCTTTGCAAAAACAAATAAAGTATTGGTTTTGGGTGTCAATGAATACAAAAGACACATGAAAAAAAGAACACAAGATGACAAATCACAAATTGTTACCATAACAAAACCATTACCAATGGCAAATGTTGCTCTTATTTGTCCAAAATGCAAAAAAGAAACACGAGTAGGATTTAAAATGGAAAAAGATGCAAAAGTAAGATTTTGCAAAAAATGTGAAAAAACAATATAAAAATATATGGCAGATTTAAAACAATTTTATACAAACGAAGTAGTAGCAAAATTAGAAAAAGAATTGGATATTAAAAATCCAATGGCCGTCCCAGCTTTAAAAAAGATTGTTGTAAATATTGGTGTAAAAAATGCAACAGCAGATAAAAAGGCAATAGAAGCAGCAGCAGAGGTTTTGACAAATATAACAGGTCAAAAAGCAAAAGTAACAGCTGCAAAAAAGTCTATTTCCTCCTTTAAATTACGAGAAGGAGACAAAATTGGATTGGTTGTTACCCTTAGAGGAAAAAGGATGTATGATTTTTTCGAAAAACTTGTTAAAATTGTACTTCCACGTATTAAAGATTTCCGTGGAGTTAAGAAAACAAGTTTTGATGCAAAAGGAAATTACACATTAGGACTTCAAGAATACATTGTATTCCCAGAAGTTGATACAGGAAAAGTTGATAGAATTCAAGGATTGGAAGTTATTATTGTTACATCAGGACAGAATAATAAAGAAGGTTTTGCATTATTAAAGGCACTTGGAATGCCTTTCCAGAAATAAGGAGAAAATATGGCAAAAACATCAAATGTAGTTAGAAATACGCAAAAATTAAAATTTAAAGTAAGATACAAAAATAGATGCAATCTCTGTGGAAGAAACAGATCTTACATGAGAAGATTTGGAGTCTGCAGAATTTGTTTTAGAGAATTAGCAAACAAAGGAGAATTACCAGGGGTATTAAAAGCAAGTTGGTAAAAAAATTATGAAATATACTATTGGAGATTTTGTTATTAGAATAAAAAATGCAGTAGCAGCAAGACGACAAGTTGTGTCTGCTCCACATGCAAAAATTGTAAAAAGCATAGCTAACCTTTTGGCAAAAGAGGGATATTTAAAGAACGTTAAAGAAACAACTGAAAATGGCAAAAAAGTTATTACAGCAGAAATAACATACGACAAAAGAATGCCAATCTTTACCGATGTTAAAGTAATTTCAAAGCCATCTCTTAGAGCATATAGTACAAAAATTGTTTTGGAAAATAGACAAAAAAGAGCACTTGGAACATTAGTTGTTTCAACAAACCAAGGGTTAATGATTGGAAAGGAGGCACTCAAAAAGGGTCTCGGAGGAGAAATTCTTTTTGAAATTTGGTAATGTCTAAAATTGGCCGAATGCCTATAACAATCAAAAGTGGTGTAACAGTAACAATTTCTGGACAAACAGTAACTGTTGCAGGAGCAAAAGGAAATGCATCTTACCAAATGCCAGAAGGAGTAAATGCAAAAGTAGAAGATGATAAGGTTATTGTTTCTCAAGTTAATCCTGGAGAAGAATCAACAAAAGCATTATTTGGATTAGTCAGAGCAACAATTGCAAATTTAATTACAGGTGTCTCTGACGGATTTGAGAAAAAATTAGAATTATCAGGAGTTGGATTTAGAGCACAAACCAGTGGAACAGAATTAACATTGTCTGTTGGTTTTACTCATCAAGTAAAATTTCCAGCACCAGCAGGGATTAAGTTTGCAGTTAATGAAGGCACAATAACAGTTATTGGAACAGATGCAGCATTGGTTGGGAATACAGCAGCAAGAATTAGAGCAATTAGACCACCAGAACCATACAAGGGAAAAGGAATTAAATATGCTGGGGAAAGAATTAGACGAAAAGCAGGTAAAGCAGCAAAAGCAGTAGGAGGAGCAGGAGCTAAATAATATGATACTTAAAAATGCAAAAAAACAAAGAAAAATAAGAATTAGCAGTGTCTTAAAAGGCACAGCAGACAGACCAAGACTTTCTGTTTTTAGATCAAACAAGCATATGCATGCTCAGTTAATTGATGATCAAAAACATGTTACAATTCTTGGTGCAACAGAAAAAAGTGTTGCAGGTATTTCTGGAAACAAAACAGAAAAAGCTAAAAAATTAGGAATGGAATTAGCAAGTTTAGCAAAGAAGCAAAATATTACAAAAATAATTTTTGATAAAGGTTCATATAGATATCATGGAAGAGTAAAAGCATTAGCAGATGGAGCACGAGAAGGAGGATTACAGTTCTAATATGGCATTTAATAATAGACAACAACGAAATCAAACACCACAGACTCCAAGTGAGTTTGTAGAAAATGTTATCCAAATTAACAGAGTTTCTAAAAAAACAACTGGAGGAAATAAAATTGGATTTGCAGTATTAGCAGTTGTTGGAAACAAAAAAGGAAAAGTTGGAGTAGGTCATGCAACAGCAGCAGACGTTGCTTCATCTATTAGAAAAGCAGTAACAGCAGCAAAGAAACACTTTATTGAAGTACCACTTGTTAAAGGAACAATTCCTTTTGAAGTACGTGTTAAAAGAGGAGCAGCAAAAGTTATGTTAAAACCAGCACCAAAAGGATCAGGTATTATTGCTGGAGGAGCTGTAAGAAGTGTTGTATCTGCAGCTGGTGTTGAAAATATTTCATCTAAAGTTTTGGGAACAGATAATAAAGCAAGTAATGTCTATGCAACAATTGAAGCATTAAAACAATTAGCATATATGCAAAGAAAGTTTAGTGCAAAAGCACAATTAAAAAAATAATATGAATTTACATACACTTCCATCAATTGTAGAAAATAAAAAAAGACGACGAGGACAAGGTCATGGGTCTGGTCGGGTAAAAACAGCAGGTCGAGGACAAAAAGGACAAAAAGCCCGAGGCGATATTGATATGGGTTTTGAAGGAGGAGCACTTCCCCTTTTAAAAAGAATGCCATTTTTGCGAGGAAAAGGAAAAAACTTTACTGTAAAACCAGATGCAGAAGTTGTTAATGTTGAAGCATTAAACTCATTACCAAAAGGAACCACAGTAGATGTAAAAACCTTAGTAAAGCATGGTTTGGTTAGAGAATCAGCAGCAGAAAAATACGGCGTTAAAATTTTAGGAAACGGAAAGCTTGAAGTAGCTCTTACAGTAGCACTGCCTGTTTCAAAGAGCGCAAAAGAAAAGATTGAAAAAGCAGGCGGAAGTATTAAATAACGCTGTCTCATGAATAACATTCTTGCAGTTTTTGCCCGTAGCTGGCAAACACCCGAAGTTAGAAAAAAACTTATCTTTACCGCAATTATATTTGTAGTTTTTAGATTTTTTGCTCATATTCCTGTTGCAGGTGTTAATGTTGCAAGTCTTAAATCTCTTTTTGCACAGAACCAATTTTTAGGTCTTTTAGATATTTTTTCCGGAGGAACTTTGGCTAATTTTTCTGTTATGGCTTTGGGACTTAATCCCTATATCAATGCCTCAATTATTTTTCAATTGTTAACCATGGTCTTTCCAAAAATTGAAGAAATGCAAAAAGAAGGAGAAGCTGGAAGACAAAAAATTAATCAATATACAAGAATGGTAACAGTTCCTTTAGCTTTGCTTCAGGCTTTTGGTATGTATGCATTACTTCGAAGCCAACATATTATTGCAACGTTACCAATTCTTAATTTACTAGCATTTGTTTTAACCATGACTGCCGGAACTATGTTTTTAGTCTGGCTTGGTGAATTAGTAACAGAACGAGGAGTTGGGAATGGCGTATCACTTCTTATTTTTGCCGGTATCGTGGGTCGTCTTCCAGTTGCATTTACGCAAACAGCATCAACAAGTTCTAATCAAAATTTTATGAATATTCTTATTTTTGTTGGACTTGGCATTGCTGTTATTGCGTCAATTGTTGTTATTAATGAAGCAACAAGACAAATTGCAGTTTTTTATGCAAAGCGCGTAAGAGGTAATAAAACAACTGGTGGAGAATCAACTCATTTGCCCCTTCGACTTAATCAGGCAGGCGTTATTCCAATTATCTTTGCTGTTTCATTAGTATTAATGCCTTCTGTTTTGGCAAATTATTTTTCTGCATCAAGGAATGTATTTTTACATAATGCCGCACTTTGGCTTTCAACTACTTTCGACCCAAATGGATGGGTTTATAACGGACTATATTTTGTTCTTGTTGTTGGATTTACCTATTTTTATACTGCTGTTGTTTTTAATCCAAAAAAGATTTCAGAAGATATCCAAAAATATGGAGGATTTATTCCGGGAATTAGGCCAGGTACTCCAACTGCAAATTATCTAAATTATGTGCTCACAAGAATTACTCTTGCTGGTGCATTATTTTTAGGTATCATTGCTATCTTCCCTGTCTTTGCCCGGGCAATAACTGGAGTGCAAACATTGCTCCTTGGCGGAACTGGAATTTTAATCGTTGTTAGTGTAGTATTAGAAACGGTAAAAGCAATTGAAGCACAACTCGTAATGCGTAATTACGAGATTTTTGATAAATAACTATGAAACTTATTTTAATTGGTATTCAAGGATCAGGAAAATCAACACAAGGAAATTTATTAACAGAAAAGTTACAAGTTCCGTATTTATCAACCGGACATATTTTTAGAACTCTTGCACAAGAAAAAACTCCACTTGGGCGCTACATTAAAGAAACCATGAATGCAGGATTTTTAATTCCCGATGAAAAAACATTAGAAATTGTTAGAGAATATCTTTCTCGTCCAGAATATAAAAATGGATATATTTTAGATGGTTTCCCAAGAACCATAAAACAAGCAGAAGAATTTAAAAATGGTGTAGATAAAGTTGTGTATTTAAAAGTTTCAGATAAAGAAGCATTATGGAGACTTTCTTTTAGAAATTCTGACCGCGAAGATGATACATTAACTGCCATTAAAAAAAGAATTGAATTATTCCACAAATTTACAGAACCAGTTATTGATTATTACAGACAAAATAATATGTTGGTCGAAGTAAATGGAGAAAATTCTATAGAAGATATCTTTAAGGAGATTTTGGAAAAACTTTCCCTTCAATAATTATGCCCACGTTTGTACTTGCCTTTGTTGGAATGCCAGGGAGCGGAAAAAGTGAAGCATCAGCTTTTTTGCATAAAAAAGGAACCCCAATTGTGCGGCTTGGTGATTTAACAGAAGAAGTGATTAAAGAGAAAAATTTACCACTAACTCCTGAAAATGAAGAAAAAACAAGAGAAGCATTACGAAAAGAATTCGGTATGGGAGCATATGCGCAAAAGGCAATAGAAAAAATTAGATCATATCTTTCTCAAAGTTCGGTTATAATAGATGGACTATATTCTTGGGAAGAATATATTATTCTAAAAAAAGAATTCCCAGAGTTACAATTAGTTCATATCTATGCAGAGCCAGAAGTACGTTACGAAAGATTGTCAAAAAGAAAAGTCAGACCCTTCACAAAAGAAGAAGCAAGAAAACGGGATATTGCAGAAATAGAACATGTAGCAAAGGGTGGACCAATAGCGATTGCAGACTTTTGTGTAATTAATAATACAAATATAGAAAATTTATATGATCAATTACGTATAATTGAAGAAAGAATACAACAATGATACCAATTAAAAAACCAAACGAAATAGCAATTATGGAAAAAGCGGGTAAAATCCTGGCAGATGTGTTGTACGAAGTTTGTAGTTATGCAAAACCAGGCGTTTCTGAGCTTGAGTTAGATAGAATGGCAGAGGAGCTTATTATCAAAAAAGGCGGTGAGCCTGGGTTTAAAAAGGTAGAAGGATACCATCATACGCTTTGTGTAGCCACAAATAACGTGGTCGTTCATGGAATCCCAGGTAATTATAAGCTTAAAGAGGGAGATATTATTGGTCTTGATTGTGGCGTATTTTTAGAGGGTTTCCATACTGATATGGCAGAAACAGTCTATGTAGGCAATAAAGCCAAAATGCCAGCTGAAATTAAGCGATTTTTAGAGCTTGGTAAGCAAGGTATGTTAGCTGGTATTGAGCAGGTACGCCCAGGAAACCGCGTAGGGCACGTTTCTAAGGCCATACAGGACATTGTAGAGAAAAAGGGCGGCTACGGGGTTACCAGAAGCCTTATTGGCCATGGAGTTGGCCGTGAATTGCATGAAGAGCCAGAGGTTCCAGGCTATTTAGAGGGGAAAATTGAGAAAACTCCTCTTTTAAAGCCAGGTATGACCATAGCTGTTGAAGTTATCTATAATATGGGAAGTCCAGAAGTTATGTATTCAGGTGAGGATGATTGGACAATTGTAAGTGCAGATGGAAGCTTGGGAGGCCTTTTTGAGCGCAC
>JAKAEF010000125.1 GCA_021820025.1 bacterium
TCAATAATAATTAGCCACAAAAATAAAGGGCCTGTTGCAACTTGCTGCCACAAACCAGTTTGCCCTTGTGTTGCAAAAATACCAATAAACCCAATTGCAGAAACAGCACCAGTTAGATAACAATACCATGCCATCCAACTGCTAATGCTTCTAATTGCATTACCCAATAGAAATGTGGAGATAAGCATACCAACCATCCCAATCATAAATAAAAATATGTGAATTTGTGTTGCACTATCTGTTTGATTAGGATTACTTTGAAAAAATGCCTCAAGTATTAGAATTACGCCAAATAAAACTATAAGGGATGGTGCAACTTTTGTCCTTTTAGAAATATTCTTGAAAATACTTAATCCAATCAAAGTAAACCCTACTCCACCAACAATGAATGCCAAATTTTGCAACCAGCCATATTGACCAGCAGCTAAGTTACTAGCTGGAGACTGTATAGAATTGAAGTTAGGAGTCAAGCGTTGAGCAAGACCAGAGAGAATAACAAACAAAATTGGAGAAAATATTCCTAAATAAAAAAATGCTTTTCTCATGAAGGGTTACACCAATAATGAAGAATTTTTTATATCTTGTCAATTGTATAATAGAACTATGAAAATTTCTGTTATAGTTCATCCAAATGCAAAAAGATCAAAAATAGAAACAGATTTATTAGGAACTTTGCATGTTTATGTAAATGAGCCACCTCTTGAAGGCAAGGCAAATCACGCAGTTATTTTGGCATTAGCAGAACATTTTAAAGTTAAAAAAAATCAAATACTTTTACTATCCGGAGAAAAATCAAAAAGGAAAATTTTTGAAATATCTTCCTTTTAAATACCTCTTGCATTTTAAAAAAACATTCCATACAATCAATTTAGCTATGAATTATCAACAAAATATGCAGCAAATGCCTCAACAAGATCCTGTTCAAGGACAAAGTCCAATGATGCATCAGCCACAACCAAATTACCCACAACATCAACAAAAAAACCCTGTTCCTCAATTACAAAAAGGGGCGTTATCACATAAAGTGCAACAATTATTTGTTTTATTTTATACTGCTCTTTCTATAATTCTTACTGCAAGATTTATCTTTTCTCTTCTTGGAAGTAATTTAAATTCTCCATTTGTTAGTTTTATTTATCAACTTTCACAACCATTTGTTACACCATTCTCCAATATGTTTGGGGTCACCTTTCAAGCAGGTCAATCACGAATTGAGTTTGAAGATTTAGTGGCACTTTTAGTTTTTGCTTTAGTTTTCTTTGGCATTGCCAAAATTATAAGTATTATTTTTGACTAATTAAATTTACTCCACTTCTTATTTAAAACTTAATCTAGTTTATCTTTAGTTATTGCATCAAAAAGTTTTAAAAACGTTTGATTATTTTTTAATGTAACTTTATAAGCTAGTCTTCCTTGCATCATATTCCCTTTTTTATATAAATATGGAACCAGATCAATTTGGACTTCTGCTTTAGTTATATAATGCATAACTTGATTATCTGTTGGGGCAGGACAAGGGTGATTGGGTAAGGGATTACAAGGAATAGACTTTTGAGGAATTTTTATTTGCTGTCCAACAATTACTTCTTCTATGTCTTCTTTACTAACTCTTGCATTTTTAGGGACAGAAAAATTAGGCCAAAAATGTCCACTTACAATAACAGCGGCAGAAATAATCGATTTTGGAGATACAGCAAATTTTCTAGAGATATGGATTGCACTATCAAGCCCTGAAGAAGTAAAAAGCAAAGTAGTATTAACATGCTGTTGAATTTGTAAAAAATCATAACTATTAATAATAGACTTAGCATAGGTAAATTGTTCTACATTTTTAGAATCAATTCCAAAAATGGACGCATGTTCTTTAATAAAATTATTCCAATACTCAATCTCTTTTTTTGTAAAAATATTTCCGCTAGAGGAATTAATAATATCAGTATAATCTCCTCCATAAAGCGCCGAATCTGAAGAAATTAATTGTTTTGCAAAACCATATTCATCTAGCGTTACTTGCCATGATTTTCCTAATTCTTTTTCTATTTCTTTCTGCCTTTGTAGCAATTGTTCTTTTGGTAATGCGTAATAAATAGAGGTTACATAACTTGGAGCTCCAGACGAAATAACGGGTTTTTCTGCTTCCTTAATTTCTTGTTTTTGATGGTAGAAAAATATAACAAATAGTGCAAAACCAAAACAGACCAGTAAAAAAATTGAACTAAATATAATTGCAACTTTTTTTCTTTTTTTATTTTCAATAGTTGTTGAAGGAGCAGCTATCGGAACATTTTCCCCTGGAAGTTGTTCTTGTTCCACAAATTTATGGTAGTTGATTATTGTTTTACAGTCAATAAAATATATATATGGGCTTTCCTTTGATTCCTTATTTTCAAACAACGCGATATAGGGTGCAAACAATGATTGAATTAGCAGATGTTAAACCAGGAGAAAAAGTTGCAGATTTAGGAAGCGGTGACGGACGAATAGTTATTGCAATGGCACAAAAAGGTGCTCACGCATTCGGATATGAATTAAATAATACACTTATTAAAAAATCTGAAGAAGAAATTAAAAAATTACATTTAGAAAACACTGCCCATATCTTGCAAAAAGAATTTTGGCAGGAAGATTTATCTGTATATTCAATAATTACTGTTTACCCAATGCCGGATATTATGCAAAATCTTGAAGCAAAATTAATAAATGAACTAAAACCGGGAGCAAGAGTTTTATTAAACTAC
>JAKAEF010000016.1 GCA_021820025.1 bacterium
CGATCTAACAAAATTGAAGTAATAAATGAATTAATACAAACAGATTTTCCAGAACCGGTTGTACCTGCAATTAGCACATGAGGCATTTTTGCAATATCTGCAACAACTGGATTTCCAGAAACATCCAATCCCATAGAGACAGTAAGTTTTGATTTACTTTTTTGCATGGTATTAGATGAAAGCATTGTTCTTAAAGTAACCACCTCTAAAGATCTGTTTGGAATTTCTATACCAATTAAACTTCTTCCTGGAATTGGTGCTTCTATACGAATTTGTCCTGTTGGTGCCTCGGTTGCGAGAGCCAAATCATTGGCCAAAGAGGTAATTTTTGAGACTTTTGTTCCAAGAGAAATCTCAAGTGCATATTGTGTAACTGCAGGACCTAAATTAACTTCTGCAACTCTTGTATCAATGCCAAAGCTTTGTAATGTTTTTTCAATAACAGCAGCTGTTTTTTTAATATCTCCTCTATCTGCCTTATGACCAGGACCTTCAACGAGAAGAGACAACGGAGGATATTCCCAAATTCCATCTTTTCCAGATAAGACATTGGTAACTAATTTCTCAGATATATTCATAGCAGGTTGTACATCTTTTTTATTAACAACAGGTTCTTTTGGAGCGCTTGCAGGCGTTGTTGCAAAAGCTGGAATTTCTCCTTTTGTTTTTTGTTTAATAGCTGTATCTTTGTTATTTTTGACAACCATTTTCTTAGATTTAAACATACTCCAGAAAAAATGTGGAACAAGTTTGTTTAAATTTTCTAAAACAGTAATAAATCCAGCAAATAGTTCATCTAAGGATGTATCAAAGAAAACAACCAGTCCAATAAACATACCGGCAATGTAGACCAAATCTGATCCTGCAGTACCTAAAATCTCAGAAAGAATTTGATAGAGTGTTTGTCCAAAGATACCTGTTTTTAACAATCCGAGCAAAGAAATAAATGTCAAAATATAGCCTATTGCAACATGCGGTCGGGAAATAACAAATTTAAGTCGTAAGAATAAAAATCCCAGGAGCACTGTCCCAATAGGAGCCATAATTGCCAACGATCCAAATTTTTCTTTAAGTATAGAATAAACTGCTATTAACGCATCTCCTTGTTGGGTAAAGGCAAGCCCTTGAAGAATTCCTGCAACAATAAGACCAAGTGCAAAAATGCTATAAACTGTTTCTTTTTTAAGTTTTAATTTTTTTCTTCGAGCCATAGGCAGTATGTAGATTAATTTATTATATCGTTGTAGCAGTAGCTTGTCTAGAATAGGAGATCTACATTTCTATAACTACTGGTAAAACAAGCGGGCGTCTACTAAATTCTTCAAAAATAGCTTTCTCAGCAACTTCCCTTACCTGTTTTCTTAAATAATTCCAATCAGAAATTTGTGTTTTTTGTGGAAAAGCTTTTTTTAACGCCTCCGCTACAATTTTATTTATTTCTTGTGAGTCTTTTGAAGGCAATCCTCGTGAAACAATTTCCGGCATACCGGTTAAGATTCCTGTTTCTGCTTCTATTTCTGCAATAATTGCAACAATTCCTTCTTGAGAAATTCTTTGTCTGTCATGCAAAACAAAATGTTCCATTTGTTCTCCGCTTATTTCATCTACATAAATATGCCGTAATGGAATCTTTTGACCATATTGTATGCGGTCTTTATAAAAGATAATTTCTTGTCCTTCTTGCGCAAGGATAATATCTTTTTCAGTAAATCCTGCTTGTTTTGCTAATTCTCTATAAGCAACCATGTGTCTGTATCCACCACTGATAGGCAATACTTGTCGCGGTTTAACCAGAGACATTAATAACATTAATTCTTGTGATGAACCATGTCCTGAAACATGAAAATTTCCGCCAATGTCTGAATACAATACTTTTATACCCAATCTTGATACAGCATCAATAACAGAATACACAGAAACTTCATTTCCAGGAATTGGATCTGCAGAAAAAATAATGACATCTTGCTTATGTAATTGAATCGATCTATGTTCACCGTTAACTATTCTCGTAAGTGCTGAATTCTCTTGACCTTGACTTCCCGCAACAAAAAGAACTAACTCATTATCTTTGTAGCGTTTAACTTGATCAGGTTGTACTTCTCGTGATTTATTATAAGATAAAAGCCCTTTTTGACGAGCTAATTCTTTTGTTTTAATAATTGATCTCCCAACAAAACAAATCCGTTTATTCATTGACTCGGCAATAGAAATAATTTGCTGAAGTCTTGAAATATTAGAAGAATACGTTGTTACAATACATTTGCCTTGGCAATCACGAATTGCCTGAATAAATGGCTCCTGTAAGGTTTTTTCAGAAGGAGTATATCCGAGTCTTTCACTACCTAAACATTCAGACATGAGACATCTAATCCCCATACTACCCACTTTTGCAATTGCTTGGAAATCAGTTTTTTTGCCGCCAAACGGAGTTAAATCAAATTTAAAATCGCTTCCGTGATAAAAATTTCCAACAGGAGTTTTAATAACAACATGTGATGTATCTGGGATAGAATGTGTTACATGAATCAATGAAATAATAAAACTACCAATTTGTACATCATGATTAAAAGAAACTTCCCGTACAGTTGGCTTAAGTCCAAAATCTTCCAGCTTTTGATTTGCCATTGCTGCAGTAAAACTTGAACCATAAATTGGAAATTCTGGCAACTGTGGCAGCACAAAGGGTAAAGCACCCATATGATCTTCATGACCATGAGAAATAACCATACCTACAATTCTTTTTTTATTTTGCGTAACAGCTTTTTGTAAATAAGAAATATCCGGCAGGAGTAAATCTACACCAATCATGGTTTCATCGGCAAAACCCAATCCACAATCTACCAATAAAATTTCATCACCAAATTGGTATACGTGCAGATTTTTTGTTACTTCACCTAAACCGCCTAAAGAAATGTATGAAAGTGCTTTATCCATTCGTATATATTATGAGCTTTTTTGTAGGATTAATCAATCAAAGAAGAGAGTTTGCATGCTTTTTAGAAGCGTTTTTTAAAGTCTTTTCTTTGTTCGTTTCTTTCTCGTTGAAATTGTCGTGCTAATGGATGTTGAGGACGAGCTGGTCCACCCATTGGACTATGTGGTCTTTGTGGACGATCGTTTCTTTCTCCTCGTGGTGCTACTGGTTTTTTTGCATCTTCTCCAAAGAGCATAGAAAGATTAACTCTTCCTTGTTGATCAACTTCTAATACTCTAACCTTTACTTTATCTCCAATATGAACAACCTCATTTGGATCTTTTACATATTGTGCAGACATTTGTGAAACATGAACCATTCCTTCTTTGCCTGGTAAGAATTCTACAAATGCCCCGAATGGCAAAATTCTCTTAACTTCTGCATTTTCAAATTCTTCACCTGCTTGCATAACTCTGGTTAAACCATTAATCCAATCTGTTGCTGCTTGTACTTCTTCTTCTGCAACTCCGGAAATACTCACTGTTCCATCATCATCTACATCTACTTGTGCTCCAGTTGTTGCAATAATATTTTTAATCACACGTCCACCGGGACCAATAACTTCTCCAATTTTTTCAACTGGAATCTTGAGTACATTAATCTTTGGAGCATATTCAGAAACTTTTGTTCGAGATTGTGGCATAACTGCTTGCATTTTGTCCAAGATAAACATACGTCCTGCCTTTGCTCTTTCAAAGGTTTCATTAATTTGATCAAAGGTAAGACCTAATGTTTTAACATCTAATTGGATTGCAGTAACGCCAGTATCTGTTCCGGTTACTTTAAAGTCCATATCTCCAGAGAAGTCTTCTAATCCTAAAATATCGGTTAAAATAACATAATCTTTTTCATTAGACATCATACCCATTGCAACTCCTGCTACAGGCTTTGTTATTGGTACTCCAGCATCCATTAATGCAAGAGTTGATCCGCAAGTAGATGCCATAGATGTTGATCCGTTAGAAGACAACACTTCTGATACAACTCTAATGGTGTATGGGAAAACACTTGCTGGTGGAATAACTGCTTCTAAAGCTCTTTCTGCCAATGCACCGTGACCGATTTCTCGACGTGATAAAAATCCAATTCTTCCAGTTTCACCAACAGAATATGGAGGGAATGAATAATGATGAATATATCTCTTTTTCTCTTCTCCTTCTGCAGATTCAATTAATTGCTCAAGTCTTGCTGCACCTAATGTTGCAATAGATAAAACTTGTGTATCTCCTCGTTGAAAAATTGCAGAACCATGAGTTCTTGGTAAAACGCCAACTTCAACAGAAATTGGTCTGATTTCGTCAATTTTTCTTTTATCTGGTCTTTCACCCTTTTTAATAATATTTTCTCTAATAATGCCAAAAAATACTTTTTCAACTGCTTTTGCAATTAACTTTTTATCAGGTTGTTCTGAGCCTTCTGCTTGAAAGTCTGCATAAATTTTTTCAATAATTGCATCTTGTTCTGCAGAAGATCCTCCTTCATTTGATGCTCTAAGAGCTACCAAATTTGAAATTTCTTTTTTGTATGTTTTTTCAATTTTTGCAACGTATTCTAACAGTGTTGTTTGTGGTTTTACTGCTGCTTTCTTACCAGCTTCTGCTTTTTCTACAAAGTCTTCAATAAAGGCAATAATTTCTTTGTTATGGTCATGTGCTTTTTTAATTGCTTCCAAAACAATATTTTCTGGAACTTGTCGTGCTCCTGCCTCTAGCATAAGTGTTTTTTCTTTTGTTTGAGTTGCAACAACATCTAATTCTGAAAGTGCTAATTCTGCGCCACCTGGATTTGCTAAGAATTCTCCATTAGTTTCTCCATCTGGTTTTACATATCCCATTCTAATTGCTCCAACTGGTCCTTTCCATGGAATTGGGGAAAGTGCTAATGCAGCAGAAACGGTAATGATTGAAAGAATATCTGGTTCGTTTTCTCCATCAACAGATAAAACAGTTACGACAACTTGAACATCATTTTTATATTCCTTTGGAAAAAGAGGTCGAATAGATCTATCAATAAGTCTTCCTGTTAATACAGCATCATCAGATGGTCTTCCTTCTCGTTTTACCCATCTACTTCCTTTAATTCTTCCTCCTGCGTATAATCTTTCAACGTATTCAACAGAAAGAGGAAAATAATCTAAGGTTGATTCTTTTTTAGAAGTAACAACAGTTGCTAAAACCATAGTATCGCCAATACGGCCTAATACTGCGGCTGTTGCCTGTTTTGCTAATTTTCCGGTCTCAAGGGTAAGCTTTTTACCGGCTAAATCCATCGTAACTGAGGTAAATTTCATTATATTAATTTGTTAATCCAATCTTCTTTGTTATCTCTGTGGCTCGTTTCTTATCTGTCTTCTGGAGGAAGTAGATAAGTCGTCGTCTCTTTGCAATCATTGATAAAAGTCCTCTTCTACTGTGAACATCATGAGGATGACCTTTTAAATGATCAGTTAATGCGTTAATTCTAAAAGTCAAAAGCGCAATTTGCACTTCAGGACTTCCGGTATCGCCTTTTACTGTTGCGTACTCGTCAATAATTTGTTTTTTCTGCGTAGCTGAAAGCGGCATAATGTGTATATTATAGCAGTTTCACGGTCTATTCGCAACGGTCTAAGTTTATAGGATTGTTGATCCTTTGTAGACCTTTGGAGTTAACCAATCTGGTGGAGGTGTTTGTTTTCCACTATTTTGCTGTGTTTCTTGCACTGGCTGTTGTACCTCTTGTGGTTGTTGTACTGGCTGTTGTACCTCTTGTGGTTGTTGTACTGGCTGTTGAGCTGGTTGTACTGGTTGGCTAACAGGTTGTGGCTGCCATGCTGGTTGCATAGGCTGTGGTTGAGCTACAGGTTGCTGTTGTTGTACTGGCTGTTGTGGAATTGGTGGGAAAAACCCACTGGTTGCTGGATTTACACCTTGAGAAGTTGAAGCATTACTTACTTGTTTTGCTCGTTGTCGTGTTGCTCCTTTTTTCATTAAAATTCCAGCAACTTCAAATGCTAAATAAGAAGTTTTTGGACTGGTAAAATCAGCTGTAGCAAAATCAATTCCGTCTAATAAATTTTGTGCTGTATCTGCATCTAATTCAATTTGTGGCTCTAACAAAGTGACAAAATCAGCAACTTGTTCACTCACAGATGACCATTTTGTATCAACGACAACGACATTTCCAAATTTCTCATTATCTGCTTTATTATCTATATTAACAATATCTGCAGGTGTTCCTTGGGTATAAATACTGGAAATATCATTCAAATGAGCTATACCCACAAAGAATAAAAGAGTTGGCATTTTTCCTGATCTCTTAAATTGCACATCTTGCTGGCTAAAAGAAAGGCCTTTTTCTCCGGCTTTTACTTGAATATTTAAAAAGCCATTTTCTAGAGTATAAGAAACTTTCTCAATTTCTCCTTCTTTATAAGGAAATGCAACGGTTAAATCTCCACCAATACCCCCACCAAGGCTACTTTGTACTTTATCTATACCTACCAAGGATGAAAGGCTTACAGTTGGTTGAGTAGGAGAAGCAATTGCTACTTGTTTACCCATAAGCTTGAGGCTAAGAAACATACCTAAGCCTGCAGCCATTTCATCAAGTGATGGGTTTGGACCTACAATAACACCAATTTCTTGATGCTTGAGGACGAGGTCTTTAATGCGCTGGAATGTGGCATTATCCATAGATTAGCTATGAGATACTATCATATCTCCTATAGTAATGTCAAGTGAAGGGGAGATTATGAGCCCGCATTCCTGACCTTTTTCTACTTTGGAGACCACATTTTTGCCCTGGCGAAGCGAAGTTACCATACTTTCTCCAATTATTTGCTCATTTCGCATAATTCTAACCTTATCTCCACGAGCCATACGACCGTCAACAACTTTAACCCCTAGTACTGTACTTTTTTCATATGGGAAGGTTGCCTGAAGTTGTGCAACACCATAAATCTGCTCCATCATGGCAAGCTGCTTACCCTCAATAACTTGACCGATTTCATCTAACATTTCATAAATAATGGTGTAATTCTTTAAAAGTACCTTCTCAAGCTGGGCAAACTTAACAATATCTCCCTTTATCTTTATATTAAAGGTTAAAATAATAGCACCAGTTGATTTTGCCATTAAGATATCTGCTTCGGATACCTCCCCTGTTTTGGCATTGAGAAGCTTTACTTCTTTTGGCAAAGAATGCAAAATAGCCTCTAATGAGCCTTGTGTATCTGCTACTAATAACAGGGTAATTGCTTTTTCTTCCTCTTCTTGTGGAAAACCTTGCCTTACGGCAGTTTGCACTTGTGCTTTCTTTTCTGGAGCCTGGTTTTTGCTATACACAATACTTCCAACAGCAGGCACTTTTTCAAATCCTAAGACCTCAACTGCCTCACCAACGCCTACTTTTTGTATAAAAGCTCCTGTATCCGTGATAAGCGATCTTACTTTACCAACTGTTTCACCAGTACTTATTTCGTCTTTTATTACCAAACTACCCTTTTTAACAACAACTGTTGCTCTTGGACCAGATTTTGGATCAAGTTTAGATTCAATAACAATTGCTTCTAAGGGTTTTGTTGTAGCCTCAATTGCAGGATTTGCTTGTTGCTGCATTTCCCATACTAAGAGAATTAAGTCTAAAAGCTCTTTGATATTGGTTCCGTTTCTGGCTGATACTTCAATTATTGGCACTTCTCCACCATAATTTTCAAGCAAAATATTTTCCCGTAATAATTGCTGTTTTACTTTTTCTGGATTTTTTTCTGGAGAATCAGATTTTGTTAACACAACAATAAAAGGCACATTTGTAGCCTTTAATAACCCAATAGATTCTTTTGTCTGAGGCATAACGCCATCAACACTTGAAACAATAAGCAAGGCTATATCTGCAGCCTGTGCTCCTCTTCCTCTCATTTTGGCAAAGGCTTCATGACCAGGTGTATCAATAAACGTAATTTGGCGTTTTTTACCATCATGCATAACCTCAACTGAGGATGCACCAATTTTTTGGGTAATGCCACCATGTTCACGTGAGGCAATATTTGATTTTCTAATTGCGTCCAAAAGAGTTGTTTTTCCATGATCTACATGACCTAAAACTGAAACAACTGGAGGAATAAATTGTCCATTTGGATTATCCATACTGTATGTTCGATTGTATCACGCATGAGGCTCATTTGCCATGTCCAAGTTTGAAAAAATGGAAAAAGAGGAGATTAAGCAGCTTGTTCTTCTGTTTTTGCAGGTTCTTCTTTGGTTTCTGCTTCTGGTGTGCCTTCTGCTTCTACAATATTAATTTTGTATCCTGTTAATTCTCCAGCAAGTCGTACATTTTGACCATCTTTTCCTATTGCAGATGAAAGTTCATCTTTGGCAACGGCAACAGTTGCTTCTTTTGTTTTCTCATCAATAGTTACTTTTACATTTTTTGCAGGAGCAAGTGATAAGGCAATATATGTTTCTGCATCTTCTTGATAAGGAATAACATCGATTTTTTCTCCGTTTACTTCTTGAATAACAGCTTGAACTCTAACTCCTTTTTGTCCAACACAACTTCCAACTGGATCAATTCCGGATTGTGTTGCTGCAACAGCAATTTTACTTCTTATTCCTGGTTCTCGTGCGATTCCTTTAAAGACAACACTTCCTTGTGCAATTTCTGGAACTTCTCGTCTAAAGAGTCCTTCCAAAAGACCTTTATGTGCTCGTGAAACAACTAATTCTTGTCCTCGTGTTCCTTCTCGAATTTCAACCAAATAGACAGAAAGTCTTTGATTTACATGATATTTTTCATGAGGAATTTGTTCTGAGACAGGCATAATAGCCTCGGTTTTACCAATGTCCACAATAACATTTGGGCCTGCAAATCGTAAAACCATACCATTCATAATGGTTCCAATTCGAAGTTTGTAATCACTAAGAATTGCTTGTTTTTCTTCTTCTCTTACTTTTTGCAAAATAACTTGTTTTGCGGTTTGAGCTGCAATTCTTCCAAACCCTGGAGGAGTTACATCTTCGTCGCCCTTCATAATTCTTGCTTCACCACTATTTGGATTAAGACTTACTGAGTATTCTTCAACAACAATATCTGGATGATCTTTGCGGTATGCTGCCAATATTGCGTTTTTAACAGCATCAATAATAACAGTAACGTCAACTCCACGTTCTGTGGCCACTTGGTTAAGTGCTAAAAAGAATTCACTTCTCTGTACTGCTGGCATAGTGAAAACAAGTATACCAAATTAGGATTGAGGTATCAACCCTTCTTTCATAAAATGAAGCTAAGAAGCAATTGCGATATTTCCTGACCCATCTACCACCAATCGAATACTTGAACCTCTTTCTACATTTCCCCGTAGCATTCCTTGAGATAAAAGATCTTCTATTTTGTCTTGAATAAATCGTCGTAGCGGTCTTGCTCCAAATTGCTGGTCAAATCCTGCCGAGGCTGCTGCTTTAATAACATCATCTCCAAAACTTACAGTAACATCTTGTGCTTGCAACTTTTTTTGCATTTCGTTGAGGAATAATTTTGCAATTTGTTCAACGTTTTGCGCAGTTAATGGCTTAAACACAATAATGCCATCAAATCTGTTAATAAGTTCTGGTTTAAAAATATGCTCCTGCTCTAACTCCATAAGAAGTCCTTGTTGAAATACCGTATTAATTTGTTTACCTGCAAGTAATTCATTTTGAATATATAATGCACCTGCATTTGATGTAGCAATAATAATAGTATTTGCAAAACTAACCCGCTTCCCGTGATTATCGGTAAGACGGCCATCTTCCAAAATTTGCAAGAATAGATCTAATACTTCTGTGCTGGCTTTTTCAAACTCGTCTAAAAGAATAAGTGAGAAAGGATTTTCGTATACTTTTTCTGTTAATTCCCCTTTTTCGTCTCCCAAACCAGGAGAAGAGCCTAATAATCGATCTACTGCACCGGGACCATTATATTCGCTCATATCAAGTCGTATTGTTTTATCTTCTCCACCAAAATATACGCTAGCTAATGCTTTTGCTGTTTCTGTTTTTCCAACCCCTGTTGGACCTAAAAATAAAAATGAAATTGGTCTATTTTGACTTGTTAATCCACTTCTTAATCTTCTTATTGCCTGAGCAATTGCGCTTACAGCTTCTTCTTGCCCAATAATTCTTTCATGAAGTTTATCTTCTAGATGAAGTAATAATTCTTTTTCCTGTTCTCCTGGCTTACTTATTGCAATGCGCGTTTGCTGCTCTACTTTTGCAATAACATCATCTTCATCAACAACTGATTTATGAGCAAGTGAAATATTATTTGCAACAGATGTTAATAGAGAAACAGCACTTCCAGGCAAAGATCTGTCTTGTAAATATCGTTTTGCCATTTGCACGACAGCAATAACTGCTTTAAATGTAATAGTCACATGATTTTTTTCACCAATTTCATTTGCTTTCTCTAAAAGCATTTGAATTGCTTCTTCTTCTGTAGGCTCATCTATTCTTATTTCTTCAAAAAATTCTCTAAAACCCGACCTCGCTTCTACAAATTTCCTAAATGCTCCAGGAGTTACAGTAGCAATAAGAGGCAAGTGAGAATCTTTTAAAAAGTTTGATAAAACACCAGATAAATCCAAATTAAATGTTGTTGATCCTAAAATATGCTCTACATCAGGAATGTATAAAATAATATTTCCGGCGTGTTCTAATTCTTCTAAAATAGCTTCTATTCTTGCCTCTAATTCTCCTATATCTTTTACTCCTGCAACGAGCAAACCAACCATAAGCTGATAGACGTGTTTGTGATAAAGTTTGCCGGGAATAAGTCCTAAAAAGCTGTTTAATGCAACTGCATCAACCAGTGAGGTCTTACCGCTTCCTGCTTCTCCAATTAACAATGCATTATTATGTGATGGCTTTGAAAGAGTAGCAACCAATTGTTCGTATTCTTTTCTTCTTCCAACCAATGCGGGTTTTTCGTCAAGCACTTTATATGTTACATCGGTAATATATTTTTTTGTTTCCAATGTCCATCCTGTTGTCCAATCTTCTCCAATTCCTGTTCCCCAAAAAACAACCTGCATTTTTTGCGGATATTCTTCAAATGGATATTCATAACGTGCCCAATACAATATATACAGCAAATCATCAGGTTTTAAGTGTTTGTTAAATAAATATTTGGTTTCTGGTTCTATAAGTACTAAATATGCTACAAATAAATCCATTCTTGTAATAAAACTTCCGTTTAGATCTTTTACTAATTCATATGCTTTTTTGGCAATTTCCTCTTTACTAACAACAACTTTTGGTACATCTTCTTTGCCAATATTTGCTTTTTGCATAATAAATTGAACATGTGCTTTTTTTATTAATTCATGTACCATACCAACTGAATCATGAGCAAACATAAAAATATCTAATGCTTGAAATGTACATGACTCTTCTATATCTTTCCCGTTATTTTGAGCAACAGAAATTTTAGGAGTTGTTCGCATAACTTTAAACTTAAATAGAACTTCAGACATAACAAACAGTGAGAAAATAAATAATGGTCCTTTTGGTAAATTACCCCGATAAAATTCTGAACCAATAAGAAAAAGAATAAAGATGATAAAAACCGCTCTGAGTATCCGTGTTATCGGATGCTTGTATGTGTGATAAATAATTGCGTAACTTAAAAGTGACATATTACATAAATAACAAACCAATTGTTGCAAAAGGCCATGCAATAAATAGAAGAATAAGCAGTATTTCAATAACTACAAAGACAAATAATAATGACAAATCAAATAAAATCATACATGATTTAATAATAATTCCCATTGCAACAGAAAATCCAACAAGACCTTGTCTATATTCATTTTTCCATGGCTTAAAAAACGTAGAAACAAATTGTCTAAAGGAAAATAATTTTAAGAAAGCATTATTAAATGATGCAAAATAACTAGCTAATCCTTTTGGAGCTTGGATAAACCAAAAAAATAGGAAATCAAAACCTAATGTTAGTACACTCTGCATACTAACTTTTAGTATAAGGAGAATAAAACCAAAATACAAACTATGATTAGTGAGAACGCATAGGAACAAGTAGAGCTTTAATATCTACATTAGGAAAATATTGTTCATATAATGTACATTTTTTATTTTTTTGCGTGGTGCAAGAAGAAAAAGGAACAAAATATGCAATACCTATTCCTAAAACAACTGCCAAGGCAACAATAATTATGAGTATTTGCTTTGTCTTCATATTAAAACCAACCTTTTTTATTTTGGGATTCCTCGAATTCTTTTAACAATTCTTTTTGTTTTCCAGAAACATTCTTAGGCAAAATAATTTTTAATTTTAAATAGTGATCTCCCCGACCGTTTCCTCTTATATGAGTAACACCTTTTTCTCTAAGGCGCATAACAGTTCCCGGCTGCGTTCCTGCTGGTATCCTAACCTTTAGGGAACCATCCACCGTTTCGACAGTGAGTTCTGTACCAAGAATCGCTTTTACAAATGAAATTTCTTCTTCTGTAACAATATCATATCCTTCTCTCTGGAATTTTTTGTGAGAACCTACTTGAACTAATACATCATAATTCCCGCGACCAGTCGTAAGACAGGCCCAGCCGCTGCAACTGTCCGCGCATGTGGGCGATGTTGTCCATGGTCCATTGCGCCGGGGCCAAACCATGCTTGAGGGCCGCATTCTCCGCGGGCAGG
>JAKAEF010000126.1 GCA_021820025.1 bacterium
GATCCAAAATTTATTGCAAGGAGAATGATTATTTTTGCGTCAGAAGATATTGGTCTTGCTGATAGGGGTGCTCTTATTCAGGCAAATGCAGGTTTTGAAGCGGTTCAAAAAATTGGTATGCCCGAAGCACAGTTAATTTTAGCCCACATTGCAATCTATTTGGCAAAAGCTCCAAAGTCGAGAGCTGTTGCAAACGCATTGGCAAAAGCTAAAGAAGTTGTGTATGCATTTCCCAATGAACCTGTTCCATTACATCTACGAAATGCTCCTACAAAGTACATGAAACAAATTGGTTATGCTCAGAATTATACTTGGAGTAACGAGTATGTTGGCCCTACAAAAAATATGTCATTTTTGCCAGAAAAATTAAAAAACAAAAAAATTTGGGAATAAATTCCCTCTTGATTTGGCGGCTAAGTTTTTCTATAGTAATACAATACATTATGGATGATGCAGTAAAACAACCACAAGAAGAAACAATCGTAGATGCAGAAGTAGTTGCAGTTCCTCAAGCAGATTCACAAAGCGCGGAAGATCAATCCACAGTTTTAACTAGCTTGGATGAGCTTATTAAGACACATATTGCAAGCATAGATAGATTATCTGAAGAAAAGAAAAAACTTGCTGAAATGCTGGCTGATGGATTTAATAATGATGCAAGCTTTAAACAAGTATCTGATAAAGCAAAAGAAGCAGCAAAAGCAAAATCTCAGGTAAAACAGCAAATTATGAATAGACCAGGAGTTATAGAAGTTGCCAATAAACTAAAAAGTATTTCTTCAGAAGTTAAAGAGAAACAAATGGCACTATCGGACTATCTTCTTGAATATCAACGAATGACCGGGGTGAATCAAATAGAAGGATCCGATGGCGAAGTGAGGGAAATTGTGCATGTTGCAAAATTAGTTAAAAAAGCCTCAAAAGAAGAATAAAAAAGTACAGGACTTTGTCAATTCGCATCTATTCCAAATGAACAAATGTCTCACCAAATGATGCCAAGTTTACAAGGTTAAATCGGAATGAATTCTTTTTTCAGTAGAAAATTCTTATGTATCCGGGATGCCTCTTGTTCCAACAGAATTTGTGTATCAGAAATAATTTTAGGCACCAAATTTTTCTAACTTTCCAGCATTTGCCAGGGCTATTGGAAGAAGATATTTCGCTTCTATTGTCCCAAGGCTACCAGTTAGACAACTTGTTTCGCCAAAGGTTGTAACATTGCTGGGTCTCGTATATTTAGACGTTAAAACTGTTGGTACAGGATGCCAGCTGTGAGATGCCATAGCGGCTGGTGTGCTATGATCTCCGGTAAAAATAAAGACATCAGGATTAAGTGCTAGAATTTGTGGAATGACGCTATCTACTGTCTCGATATGTTTTACTTTTTCTGCAAAATTGCCGTCTTCCCCTTTACTATCGGTGTATTTATAGTGCATAAAGAAAAAATCAAAATTATTCCACTCATGCTGTAACTGTGCAATCTGTTCTTGCATATTTGCGGGTTTTGGTAACACATTCATTCCTACCAAACGAGCAAGACCTCGATACATTGGATATACTGCGATTGCAGCAGGCTTAATACCATATAATTCTTCCATTGTCGGAATTTTTGGTTTCTTGCCAAAACCTCGAAATGTCATCATATTGGCCGGATGATCATTTTTAAGAATTTCTCTTGCCTGTTTTACAAATTCGTTTACGATATCAGCTGTAGGTTGAGATTCCAGATTTAAAGCTTTGGCATCAAGTGCAGGTACATCGGTTACTTGAGGATCTGTCGTTGTTACATCGGCACCTAGATTTTTTCCCCTGATAACCAATACAAATCTATAATCTTGTACCGGTTCTAAAATAATTTCTGCATTAGCAATTTTTATACTTCGTAATTTTTCAACTAGTTCTGCACATTTTTCTGTAGGAATTCTACCAGCTCGTCTGTCTGTTATATTCCCTTGTTCATCAACAGAACAAAAGTTTGCTCTTGCCGCAATATCTTCCGGTTGCAAATTAAAATCAATTCCTAAAGATTCTAAAACGCCACGTCCTATTTCTATTTCTAATGGGTCATAGCCAAATAATCCTAAATGTCCTGGGCCACTCCCTGGCGTAATTCCGGGCAAAACAGGAATTGTTAATCCGCAGCTATAATCATGTGCCAATTTATCTAAATTAGGAGTGTTTGCTGTTTCTAATTCTGTTTTTCCTCCTGGCGCTTGTGGTATTCCACCTAAACCGTCTGCAACAAGCATAACAATTTTTGTTTTATTTTGTTTTTTTAAACTTGAGTATAGTTGTTGATGATTCATAATACCTTTTTGCCTGCATATTTTGCAGCAGGACCTAAGATTTCTTCAATTCTCAGTAATTCATTATATTTTGCCACTCTGTCGGTTCTGCTTAAAGATCCTGTTTTTATTTGTCCAGTTGCAAGGCCTACTGCAAAGTGTGCAATAGTTGTATCTTCTGTCTCGCCGCTTCTATGAGAAATAACAGATTTCCAGCCAGCTTTTTGTGCCATAGAAACTGCTTCAATTGTTTCTGTAACCGTTCCTATTTGATTTAATTTAATAAGTATAGCATTTGCTGTTTTATTTTCTATTCCTTTTTTTAAAAATTCTGTATTTGTAACAAAAATATCATCTCCTACAATTTGAATTTTCTTTCCAATTTGCTTTGTTAATTTTGCAAAACCTTCCCATG
>JAKAEF010000127.1 GCA_021820025.1 bacterium
GATTGTGGATGGTCCATTTGCAGACTTCTTGGGAACAATTGAATCTATTGATGAAACAAAAGGCAAACTTAAAGTCTTGGTCTCTATCTTTGGTCGAGAAACACCAGTTGAACTTGATTTCCTTCAGGTTTCAAAAATATAAGGAAATACTCTTATGGCAAAGAAAATCAAAACATTAATTAAGTTAAATATTCCAGCTGGAAGTGCAACACCAGCACCACCGGTTGGACCAGCATTAGGTCAACACGGACTTCCAATTATGGAATTCGTAAAAGCCTTTAATGACAAAACAGCCAACATGAAAGGCACAATTTTGCCGGTTGTTATTACTGTTTTTGAAGATAGAACCTTTACCTTTATTACCAAACAACCACCTATTGCAGAATTAATCAAAAAAGCATTAGGCAAAGAAAAAGGATCCGGCAAACCAGGAAAAGAAAGTGCTGGAACATTAAATATGGAACAAGCTAAAAAAATTGCACAACAAAAATTAGAAGATTTAAATACAGATAATGTAGATGCAGCAGTAAAAATTGTTGCAGGTGTTGCCCGAAGTATGGGAGTAGAGGTTAAATAATATGGGAAAAGTACGAGTAAATACATTAGGCGATGAAGCCTTAGAACAAAAACAAAAAGAAGAAGCAGCAAAAAGAAAAGAAGCTAAAAAAGCTGCTAAACCACAAACTGAAGCTGCAGAAGCTGAAGTTGCTGCAAAGCCAGAAAAGAAAAAAATGCAGAAAAAAAATACTGAAAAGCATAATCGATCTCCACGATATGTTGAGAGTGCAAAAATGGTAGATAAAGCAAAAGCATATTCATTAAAAGAAGCACTAGCAACAATGGAATCTTTAAAAAAAGCCAAATTTGACGAAACAGTAGAACTTCACATCAACACCAATACTGGCGGCGTAACAGGAAGTGTTGTTTTACCACACGGAACTGGAAAACAAATGAGAATAGCAATTCTTGCAGCAGCAAAAGATCCAAAGGGAGCTGAAACATTAATTAAAGAAATTGAAGGCGGAAAAATTAACTTTGATATTTTAATTGCAACTCCAGATTCTATGCCTAAATTAGCAAAAGTTGCAAGAATTTTAGGTCCAAAAGGTTTAATGCCTAATCCAAAAAATGGAACAGTTACACCAAAACCAGAAGAAGTTGCAGAAAAATTCCAAAAAGGACAATTAAACTACAAAACAGAAGCAAAAGCACAAGTTATTCACGTATCAGTTGGTAAAGTTTCATTTGGAAGCACAAAATTGGCAGAAAATATTAATGCATTTTTAGCAACATTGGATAATAGTAAAGTAAAATCTATTTACTTAAAGTCAACCATGAGTCCATCCTTTAGATTGGCCAGATAAATTGACATTAAAAACTAGATTAGCTATAATAGTGTTACCTAAGACAGCAAGCAATCAATAAGTCTTGCCGAGGAAGACCTGAACATAATTCAGACTTTTACTCGCTCTTAGGCGAGTTTTTTATTACTATGAACGACAAAAATACAAAAATGAGTGAAAATAAGCAAAAAAAAGCAGTTGTTGTAGCTGAAATTTCTGAAAAAGTAAATAAAGCTAAAGCAATGGTATTTACTAACTATACTGGACTTACCCACAAGCAATTAGAACAATTTAAACGAGAAATTAAAAAATCAGATGCAGAATATGCAGTTACCAAAAACACTCTTTTAAAAAGAGCACTTGTTGATGCAAAATTAGAAACTGGTGAAGACAAAAATTTTGATCTTCCAACAGGAGCACTTTTTCTTTATGGCGATATTGTAACTCCATTAAAAGCTTTGGCAAAAATGGTCAAAGATTTTGAAAAACCACAAGTAAAATTTGGAATTTTAGACGGAAAACTTATGACAAGTGCAGATGTTATGAAGCTTTCAACTCTTCCATCTCGAGAAGTCTTATTGGCACAATTAGCAGGCATGATGAAATCTCCAATTCAAGGATTACACAGAGCATTATCATGGAATCTTCAAAAATTCGTTATGACACTTAATGCGGTTGCAGAAAAGAAAAAAGCAACAGCATAACGTGCACGAAAGCGAGGTGAAAAAATAATGGCAAAATTATCTAAAGATGAAATCTTACAAGCAGTCGAAGAAATGTCTGTTTTGGAGCTCGCAGAATTAGTAAAAGCATTAGAAGAAAAATTTGGCGTATCTGCAGCAGCTATGGCAGTTGCAGCAGCTCCAGCAGCCGGTGCAGCAGCAGCTGAACCAGCAGAAGAACAAACAGTATTCAATGTTGTCTTAGCAAATGCAGGTGCAAATAAAATCGGTGTTATTAAAGCAATCCGAGAATTAGTCCCAACTTTGGGTCTTACAGAAGCAAAAGCATTAGCAGATGCAGCTCCAAAAGAAGTATTGACTGCTGTTAATAAGAAAACAGCTGAAGAAGCAAAAGCAAAACTTACCGCAGCAGGCGCAACCGTCGAGCTTAAGTAAGTGCTTTAAAGCAAATCAAATTAAGGTGCAAGGAATTCTCTTTGCACCTTAATTTTGTATATACACCTTATTGAAAATAATATAGGATTATTGTAAAATACCTCTATGGCGAAAAGACAACTTACATTTGCAGAAACAGGAACTCCTCCAGGAGTCTATCCTGATGAAGCTCCTTACTATTTTCCCAAAC
>JAKAEF010000017.1 GCA_021820025.1 bacterium
CATTTTGTAAAAATGTGTTTATAGGCAAAGTTATAGGATTTATACCTTGAGCCATATAACGAAGCAAAAGTGCTCGTGCAAAAAGGCTAGCTCCAAATTGGACCTGTTCTTCAGTTACAAATTCTGGTCGATTTTCGCCACGTTCTGCCATACAAATATTTTACTAAAATTAAACCTTAAAGTCAATATTATAGGATATATTTATGGTTTATCTTTTATTAGAGTAATTGATAAATGTAAAAATAAAATAAGTATTTATTAAGAAGAAAATAGAAACTAAATGGAGCTCTCTGGACCATGCTTCCCTCTATATAATTCTTCAGCAAAATGTACTGCACTTCTTGCCTCAGAAATTGCTTCAAATTCTTCTCCCATTGTTTCTTGTCTTAAAGATGCTTCATGAGCACGAGTTTGTAACAATTTATCTAAAGGAATTCTTCTTGTAGATCTATCTTCTTCCAGATTGAGTAAATGAAAACTTGCCTCATCTCTATTAAACCCAATTTCTAATCCTTCTAAAGCTGCAATAACCATTTGTAGTTGAGGAAATCTATCTTCTGCAACTTCAAAAATGGTAAACATCTGGGGACTTCTTACAACAGACATTCCTTCACCATCAAAAACTGCAGACGGAACATTTGGAAGTTGTCTTTGAGTAGGTGAAAACCCAAATTGTGTAACTAGCTGTCTTGTACCCTCTGCTGGTAAACCAATCGGAGTTTGAATTGCTAACTGCATGATGGGAATTATAGGACTATTTTAAATACTAGTCAAGAATTAGACTTGTTTTTCTTTTTTCTTACCGGTACTGACTCTACCGCCCTGCCATTGACCTCTATACTTCGAACCTGTACCTTTTATTTCATGAAAAATAACATGAGCAAATCGTGCACCTAATTCTATTTCTACAGTAATTGGTCCTTCATTTTTTAATCCAAACGTTAATTCTCCACTGTATCCAGGTTGAATAGGACCTGTTCGTAAAAATAATCCACTTCTAAAAGTTGTTGTTCTTGGCAAAATAACAGCAGATAAATCTATAGGCAAATTAATTTTTTCCATTGTTTTTACCAAGAAAAAATCACCTGGTTTTATTTTGACACTTTTATCTTTTCCGTGTTGTTTAAAAAGAGTAATTTCCGGTGTTTGTCTGTGGGTCTCTCCTAAAAATGCATCACCAGAAATGGTATATACTTCTCCAAGCCGCAAATCAAAACCTGCTCCTTCGGGATTGGTTAATTCGCGCTCTGCTAAATTCTCGACAAGTTTTTTAGATTTAACTAATTGCAGTAATTTTTTAGGACTTAAAATCATAAGAGAATGTTGTGTTTAAATATTACTGTAATATATCAGATACGTAATACTAAATACTAGATACTACTTCTGTAAATACTTCCTCAACATTTTGTACTCCATTAATAATTTTGAGTATTTCTGGAAATTTATTTGCTAACCACTCGTATTCTTTTTGAACACGTGATAGAATTTCTGCTTTTTCATACAGCGTTTGCCCTTCTCCTCTTTTTTCTACTCGATCAATTGCCGTTGTGTACGGAACATCGATAACAAACGTTTTATCTGGAATTAAATATCCGCCATATAATGCTAAAACATTATGTGCCACCAACAAACGTTCTTTTTCATTATCTTTTAGATTTAAGTCAGAAATTCCATAGGCAACCGCAGACCACAAAGACCTGTCAGAAATAACTATTGTCCCTTTTTTAAGTGCAGGAATTACTTCTGTTTCCAGATGAACAGAACGGTCTGCTGCAAATAAATGCTGCAGTGCCATAGAAGGCATAGCAATTTCTTTATAAATTACTTTGTGAATTAATTCCCCAACAACATTGTGTGTTGGTTCTTTAGTTATTAACACTTCTTTTCCCTGTTTTCTAAAATATTCTGCCAATTTCTGCACTTGCGTTGTTTTTCCACTCCCATCAATTCCTTCAAAGGCATAATATTTTCCAGGAAAGTTGTTGGTGACTAGTTGAAGATCAAATTGAATATGATATTGCATTACTTTTCTTCGTGGATTCGGCTTTCTTCCGGACCTTTTTGTCCAACATATTTTGCACTCTTTTTCTTGTAGTATGGAACTTCTGCAGGAGAAGATAATTGTTCAAAAGAAATTGAGCAAATTCTCATACCAGGATATAATGCAACCGGCATTTTTCCCATATTTGCAATTTCTAGCGTAATATTACCGCGAAACCCACACTCAATATGTGCAGCAGTTGAGTGAATAACAATTCCCAGTCTTCCAATACTACTTCGTCCTTCTAATCTTCCGGTTAAATCATCGGGAACTTCTACATATTCCTCAGTTGTTGCTAAAACAAAATCTCCCGGTTGAATAATAAATGGTTCATCGTCTTTAACTATAATTGTTGTAGTTACATCTTCACCAATATTTTTTTTGTATGGATCAATGTATGGATATTTACTGTGAGCAAAAACTCTAAAAGCATGTCCTAACTTGAGATCTATAGAACAGCTACCAATTTGTTCTTTATAATCTGGCTTTGGTTTTATTTTTATGTAACCAGACTCTAACGCTTTTTTTAAATCTTTATCCGAGAGAACCATATGCAAAAGTGTAGCATGGAATATAAATTTTTAAAAGAGGAAAATTGACAATCCTATTTGCTTACTTTATTGTTAATGGATAAGATATGAATCCATTCATTAATCTAGTAAAATCTCATATTTCATTATATAAAAGAATTTATTCTATAGTTTTTGTTATTATCCTTTTTGCAGGTTTTGAAAGCCTAACTATTTTATACACAGATTTATTTTCTACTAACAAAAAAATCTCTGCATATGCAGCTTCTGCTTCTTGTACAGATAAAGCTAGTTCGTATAAATGTGATTGTACTCTTAATCAAGATAGCCCAAGTAGTAAAAATGGCAACGGGAAAAGCATGGCGGAAGGCGCAGTAATAAATGATCAAAATGGTAATTATTATTACTGTGATGCAAATGCCAATCTTGTAACTAATAAAACTACCTATGGCTCTCTTCTATGTGATCAATCACTTGGAGACAATTATCATAATCCGTGTATTAAAGTTTCTAATTTATACTGTTCATGTGATTCAGGATCTTATAATAAGCCGGGAGGATCTTTTGGATGTTGGACCATAGCAAATCATGGTTCAAATCCGGATTTTAGAAGAACCTGTGGAGGTAATCAAGTTTGTAATACAAAACAAACTTCTTCAAGTCCAAACGGTTGGCCATGTGGTGTTTTACCACCAACACCTACATCTGCCCCTTCTCAAGGAGATAGTTGTGGATTAAATGGAGATATTGGAAAAGGAGCAACATGTCAGGATTCTTGCACATCTGGATCTACGCCTACCTCAAGCAGTAATAATAATTGCGGCCAGTATTATTTTGGAGATGGAGGATATCAAAGACAATATCAATGTTGTATTCCCTCAAAATCAAGCGGTGCTCCAACTTCTTCGTGTGGACTAGGAAATAATAATGGATCTAATAATGGAACCTGCGGATCTGATAATAAAGTCTATTATTGTTACCAATATGAGTGGCATCTAAAACAAGATTGCTCTACAACTGGACAAACTTGTCATGTAAATGCTCAGGGAATTGCAGACACATGTGAAGGAGGAAGCTCTAGTAGCGACAATCCAACAAGCACTCCTATACCAACCGAAACTTCAACTCCAACAAATACTCCCACACCATCTGATACTCCAACGGCAACCATAATTCCCCCTTCTAATACACCCACAGGTCCTATTAAAACAACGGCTAGTATACTTGTTCATGTAGAAGGTATTGATGCTGCAAATATTCCAAATATTATTCCTGCACCTGGCAAACATGGACAAGAAGGATGGCCATTTACTATTTATATTTACCAAGAGAAACAAAGTCTTTCATCTACTCCTTATCAAACCTATACTGACACACTGCAAGAGATTACCGACCCAACAAATCCATTTTATGGTATGTTTCAAAATACAGCATTTAAGCTCTATGATACATATAAAGGTCTTCCCTCTGGAACATATAAATTTGTTATAAGAACGCCAGTTGGTTCTTTACGAAAACAAATTGGCACTGGCACGTTTACTATAACAGCTTGGACAAGTAACAAACTTATTTCTGCTGATCCACAAAATATAAAGCAGATTCCAACACTTATTATGGGAGATTTTAACGGAGATAATACAATTAATGCCGTTGATCTCAATATTTTAATAGATTGTTATGGTGATAAAGCTACACAACCAACTTGTAGTGCAGACAAGCATAATATAATTCAATCCTTCCCTTCGTTATATGAAGACTTTTTACCAGGCGATGTAAATGACAATGGAAAGGTAGATGGTATTGATTACACTACGCTTCTTACCAATTTTAATACTTTTGGCAATTAGCTTTTATTGACAGGAATTTTAATATTAATTATGCTAGAAAAAGCAATGCAAAGTAGGCTTTATTTTTTATTTTTATTTTCACTAATTTCCTTATTAACGCTCTTATATTCTCCACAAAAAGTATCTGCAGAGGCATACCCTTGTCAAACATATAGTGGTCAAAACGAATGTATCGATCTTAAGGTAACATCCGGATGCAATGGAACTTCTCCAACAGTTACCTGGAGTTGGACAAAAAAATTTGGAAATACAAGTTTTAATATTGTTTATTCAAGAAATGGAAATTGGTATCAATATCATGTTGGAAATGTCACTTCGTGGACAATGGTAAATCCTCCGTTTGGAAAGGATGGAAGCGATGGACAGGACAATGCGCCAATTAAATCTGGTGAATATATTAGTGGGAAAATTACTGGTGGAGTACCAAAATCAGAAGGAGGAAGCGGCATAACAACAGGGTATACAAATCCAGATGTAGCAACAACTGTTAAAAGCTGCATTCCTCCAACTGCAACTTCTGTTCCACCAACCGCAACAATTACACCCTCTCCTACTCCATCTGGACCACCACAGACAACAGCAGATGTAACCTTTCATGTAGAAGGATTAGACCAGAATAATATTTCAAATATTATCCCTGCTCCTGGCAAACATGGACAAGAAGGCTGGCCATTTACTATTTTTGTTTATGGTGCTACGCAAAATTTTTCTACCAAACCACTAAAAACCTTTACAGACATCTTAACCGAAAATGTAAGTGACCCGACAAATCCTTTATATGGCACGTTTCAAAATCAAAATTTTGCAATGACAGGTCTTGCCTCTGGAACATATAAATTTTTAGTAGATACTCCCTTTGGTTCTTTACGAAGACAAATTGGAACCGGAACTTTTAGCATAACCGGAGGGAAAAATAACGTATTAGTAACTGTTGACCCCAACAATCCTACTCTTCAAGGAATCCCTTATATGACCATGGGAGATATTACACAAGATAATCAGATAGATGTACAAGATTACAGCATTATGCTTGACTGTTATGGATATAACAGCACTTCTTCTGCCTGCTTAGACGATAGCACTGCTTTAAGAAAAATGTATCCCTCCCTTCCAAAAGATTTTTTACCCGGAGATCTAAATGATAACAGTAAAGTAGATGGCGTTGATTTTAATACCCTTCTTCGAGGTCCTTTTGGCCAGATTGGCGCAGGAGGAGTTCAGCTCCCATAATTTTATTGACAGAATTATTAGGCTCGTCTATGCTAAGGGTATGCAGAAAAAAGTTTTTGGATTGTTTTCTATAATCATTTTATTACTTATTTCTTCTTTAGGCTTTCCTCAAAAAACATCTGCTGAAACATATCCCTGTCAAAAATACTCAGGTAGCAATGAGTGTATCGACTTTTCAATTACTTCCGGATGTAATGGAACGTCACCCTACGTTAAATGGGATTGGACTGGTAGTAACCTATTTGGAAATACCAAATTTACTATTGTTTATAGCAGAAATGGAAATTGGTATATAAAAGATGTATCAGGAACTTCTTGGACAATGACAAATCCTCCTTTTGGAGGAGGAGGAAGCGGAGGGACAGATAATACAGCACTTAAAGTTGGAGAATATATTAGTGGGAAGCTCTCTGGTGGATATGCCCCAAATATTACAACCGGATATACAAACCCAGACAAAGCTGTAACGGTTAAAAGTTGCATCCCTCCAACTGCAACTTCTGTTCCACCAACCGCAACAATTACGCCCTCTCCTACTCCATCTGGGCCGCCAAAAACAACAGTGGATGTTACCTTTCATGTAGAAGGGTTGGACCAGGATAATTTTTCTAATGTCATTCCCCGACCAGGTAAACATGGACAATCAGGTTGGCCGTTTACTATTTATGCTTATTCAGGATCTACATTGGTAAAGTCTTTTACAGATACTATTACAGAGACCGTAGATGATCCAACAAGTCCACTTTATGGCACATTTCATAATGCAAATTTTGATATGACAGGTCTTGCCTCTGGAACATATAAATTTTACGTAAGCACTCCTATGGGAACATTAAGGACACAAATAGGGTCATCAACATTTACAATTACTGGTGGCAAAAATAATGTATTAGTAACAGTAGACCCAAATAACCCAAGTTTGCAGGGAGTTCCTTATTTAACTGGTGGAGATATTACAGGAGACAACCAAATAGATATTCAAGATTATAATATTCTGGTAGATTGCTATGGATCTAAAGCAACAAGCCAAAATTGCCAAAATGATAAAACGCAATTAAAACAAAAATTTCCTAATTTGCCTGCTGATTACTTACCAGGAGATGTAAATGATAACGGTATTGTTGATGGTATTGATTACAATACCCTTCTTCGAGGTCCTTTTGGCCAAATTGGCGCAGGAGGAGTTCAAAATTAAGTAAAATAAATTGACAAACCAGTAAATCATCTTTACTATTAATATATGGATCCAAATCAACCAATACAAACACAACCAATCACACCACAACAGCCACAAAAAACAAGTGCTAGTATTATTTCAGGCAGAACACTTCTTTTAATTATTGTCCTTGGTGTATGTGCAGCTTTTTTCCTATATCTAGCGCTTAATCCAAATGCTGGCAATAAGCAAATTACTAAAGTTGCTCCTACCATGCCAATTCCAACACCATTTGCTCAATCAGTCCTATCTATTATGCCTGCATCTCAAAGTGCTGCTCCAACAACAGTTAAAACATATGATGTTGTATTAGATAGCAATATAAACACAATTAATGCTGTCCAGTTAGAACTGGCATATGACCCAAAAGTTTTAGCAAATGTTTCTGTAAAGGCAGGACCATTCTTTCCAAGACCTCTAGAACTTATTAAAGATGTTGATTCAGTAAATGGAAGAATTTCTTATGCACTTGGCATTCAGCCACAAGATAAAGGAGTACAAGGGACAGGAACTGTTGCGATTGTCTCCTTTAATATTATTCCTGCTGCAACGGCATCAAGCACAACAATTTCTTTCTTACCAAAAACAGTCGTAACAGGAGCAGGAGTTATTCAGTCTGTTTTAAAGAATGCACAGAGTATAAATATTCCCGTAGCTTCCCTACAAGGTACAACGACCCCGTCACCACGATAATTCCATTTTGTTGTTTTGCAATTGCGTACGCTTTTTCTACCGCTTCTTCTAGAGAAATTGCCGTAAATGCATATTGACTATGAATAAACTGCTGCAACGCTGCAACAGAAACTGATCTATTTTTACCTAAATCTGTTGTCGCAGAATACTCTGTAGCAATAATAAAATCTGCTTTTTTTGCAATTTGAGTCATCATATTTTTGGCGTCATGCCCTTTTGTAAAGGCAACAATAAAAATCTTTTTCTCTTTAGGAAATAAATTTGTTATCTCTTGTAGAAAAGATTGCATTTTTGCAATATTATGTGCTCCGTCCAATATGATTGTTTTATTTTGCCATTTTCTAATTTCAAATCTTCCTGGGATAGATACCAGTTTTAGCGCATGCTTTATTAACAATTCAGAAGTTTTAAATCCTTTTCTTTTTAATTGCAATATTGTTGTTACGGCCAGTGCAGCATTTTCTATTTGGTATTTGCCAATTAAAGAAAGGGCGATATTATAAAACGTTATTTCCTGATTTTTATAAGTAAACAAGCTCCCTTTTTTATTTATTTTTTCATCTTCTACAAAAAAATCTTTTTCATAATACAAACAAGTAGTTTGAGATAAAGAACATTTTTCTTGAATTATTTTTTTTATATTTGCATCCGTCTCGCCTGTAATAACAATTGATTCTTTTGGCAAATAAGAAATTCTGTCTGTTGCTTCTTGGGCTATTTTTTCTACAGTTTCTCCCAAAATAGTTGTATGATCTAACGAGATATTGGTTAAAACAAATGCTAATGGTTCTAAAACATTTGTTCCATCATACTTCCCCTCAAGTCCAACTTCTACTACAGCTATATCTACTTTTTCTGAGGCAAAATAAACAAATGCAGCTGCAAGTAATATCTCAAAATAAGAAGGCAAACCAAAAATAGATTCTTTCATTTTTTCTATTGCTGGAACCATAGAATTAATAAGTACAACAAAATTATTATCTGAAATTTGTGTATTATTAATAACTAATCTTTCTGTGACTTTTTCTAAATGAGGAGAAATTGTTTGCCCTGTTTTATATCCCGCTTTTGTTAACATTGATGCAAGCATAATTGTTGTAGAACCTTTGCCAGAAGTTCCACTTACAACGACAGATTTAAATTTTTTTTGAGGATTATCTAACAATGACAAAAAATAAATAAAGCGATCTAATGGATTTTTATCTTTGCTTGCTGATTCAAAATCAGAAGGCCGTATAAATAAATCTGATTCTAAATATGAAATTGTTTCTGCAAAACTACCAAGCCTCATGAAACCCATTATACCGTTTGTTTTTGCTTTTTCCTACCTATGTATTTGAATAAATAACAAAAACGATGTAGAATCCTTTTATGACAGCCGAACACCCAGCAAAACCTATGAAACCATCTTCTGAACCACTACGACCAACCCTTAGAGAAGCTGCGTTAAGTGCATCAGAAGCATTTCATGCAGATGCAGGATTAGTGCATGGACAAATCTCTTTTGGATTATCTAATGAACCCGTTGCACGTAGTGGCTACTCAATTAATCTTTTAAGAATTCCCGATGGACAAGGTGGCTTTAGAGATATTGATGAACAAGCAATAAAAGGAGTGAAGCTTGTTCTTGTTGCTTGTATGGATCAACGGCAAATTGCAGATTTAGTTGATAAAGTTAAGGCTCAATACCAAGACATAAAAGATGATGAAATATTAGTTATAAGCATGGGCGGCGGAATTGTCCAAACAGATTCAGAAAAAGGACAAAGAGAAAGTGCGCTTAATGCGATGCTTTCATATGTTGTTGATACTTCCGAACAGCCAGTAACTATTGTTGCTACAGCTCATACCAGTGATCTTACTAACCCAGATTCTAATCCTTGTGGAGGAATCACCCATATGGCTGGTGGAAGAATATCAGAAAAAGTTACAGACCGAGCAATAAAAACAAGAATTGCAGAAACGCACCAACTATTAGATCACTCAACTCAAAGTTATGAATTAGGAGAAACAGCAGAAGTAGCAGTAGCAAGCACATACGCAATGCTTTCCTCTCTCAAAACACAATTTCCTAATAAAGCAACCACTGCTGAAGTTTTGGTTGTTGTTCCAAATGATCAAACAAAAACAGTAAGAAGAATACACACCCAACCTATAGAATCAGGGAAATTAACACTTTCTCAAATGCTTGCATAATTTACATATTTTTTACTTTCTTCTTTTTCTTTCATTATGATTTTCCTAGAAACTATTTTTTGTACAATCTATTCAACCCTACGGGAGATTATTTAAGAGACTACGGATATAAAGAAATAGAAGGTTTGCAGCACAGACATATCCGAAGAAAAATGGAGAATTTTTTATACAGACTCTTCTGTCTTAGACAGCATATTTTTTCTAAGTACAAATTCCCAAGAAATAACGCTGACTACACCTATTTTACGAAGAATGTTTGGGAAAATATAAAAGAGGACTATTTTAAATTGGTGGGCAGCCATGGAGTCGGACCATGCACTTCCTACTTATCAGATAGGCGTTCTACCGATGAACTAGCTGCCCAAATTTAAACAAAATCAGATAAATCGTTTGGTAATAAACTTCTGTCTAATTCTTGTTCTGTTTTTCCTATTAACTTGTTAAACAACAAACTTTGCAAAATCCGCATTTGTGCAATTTCTGCCATTAATTTTTGAGCTCTATGTAAATCTGCAACAGATAATTTTGTATATAATTCTAACAGATTTCCCAACTTGTTTGATACGGTTTTGTATGCAACAAGTGTTTTACCTGCAGATGAAAGAGACTGATAAGCCTTACTCTTTTTAAGACCACTTAAGTCTCCTGTGCGCATTTCTATATCTAATGCCTGTTCTTTTTCACTATATCCACTCTCGTTCTCTTCCTGTTTTTTCTCTGCATTCTCAATCTTTCTGCGCTTTCCTTCTATAATATCTGCTTCTGTTATTTCTGGCTCAAATTCCGGATTTCCCATATAATTGAGGCGCGTAGCGGATTCGAACCGCTGCATGGAAGTTTTGCAGACTCCTGCGTTACCACTTCGCCAACGCGCCAATTCTAAATCCACGCTGCCTCTAAGGTGTACTCGCTAAGTATACCAAAATAAGCCTGTTTTTTAAAGACCGAGATCATTTGTGCAATAACAGGTATTAGCTTATAATAAGTACCTATGAAAAGGCTAACTATCCTTTTTACAACCGACCAATATACTCCTACTATTAATGGAATTGTGAGCCATATTGTCATTCTTAGAGAAGAATTACAAAAACGGGGCCATAGAGTTATTATTGTGGCACCAAAACTTAAAAAGCAAAAAAAAGAAAAAGATGTTTATTATTTACCAGCTTTTCCTCTTAAATTCCGCGCAAAAGATCAATTCACTATTCCATTTGACTCAAAAATTGAAAAAAAAATTCTTTCTTTACCCATTGATATTGTACATAACCATTTGTTTTTAACCGGATATTTTGGAATGCGGATTGCAGAAAAAAAACAGATTTCTATAATTGCAACATTTCATACTTTTTTACGCCAATATGTTGATTGGATTGCCCCTTGGGCTAAAAGTATTACCCATCCTGTTGCAAATTTGGTTGGACGTGATTATTTTAAAGAACACGCGCTTATCCTTGCTCCTTCACTAAAGGCTAAAGAAGAACTTAGCAAAATGAGAATTAAAACTCCGATAGAACTTTTGCACAATGGCATAGATATTCAACTTTTTCAAAAAGCCTCTTCAATAGATTTTACAAAGAAATTTTTTATAGATACACAAAGACCACTGGTTATCATTACTGGCATTTTAGAACAAGGCAAAAATGTTGCACTCGCAATTAGAAGCATACAAAAACTCAAAAAAACAGTTCCTAATATACAACTCGTCATTATTGGAGATGGCAAAAAAAGGAAATCACTTGAAGCGCTTATTTATAAATTAGGACTTGCAAGAAATGTATTTATCACAGGATTTTTAGACAGAAAACTAATAGCAAGTGCCAATAAAGCTGCTAATGTTGTTTTGTTTACCAGTGATACAGATAATTTCCCAACCGTTATTATAGAAGCGCTTGCATCTGGTAAGCCTATTGTTGCAGTAAAAGATAAAGCAGTTACAGAGTTAATAGAACATAATAAAAATGGCTTTTTAGCTTCAAAAAATCCAACGAGTATTGCAGCCTGTCTTGAAAAAATACTTGTAGATAAAAAATTAACAAAATCATTTGGACAAAATAGTTTTCAAAAATCAAAACAATTGTCCATTACTTCTTATGTAGACCTCTTGGAAAAGGTTTATGAGCAAATTTTGCAGAAAAAAGATATAATAAAGCTATGAAAGTCTCCCTTGTAATCCCTGTATACAATGAAGAAAAATATTTAGCAAATTGTTTGGATAGTGTTTTTGCTCAAGATGAAAAGCCCGATGAAGTTATTGTTGTAGATAATAATTCACTTGATAATACTGTTGCAATCGCAAAAAAATACCCTGTTACTATTCTACATGAAAAAAAACAAGGCATTACACATGACAGAAA
>JAKAEF010000018.1 GCA_021820025.1 bacterium
TTTGGGTCCTGGAGAATTATTCCAACAAGAAGAAATTAAAGATTTAATTTCTTACTTACGAGTACTAGCAAATTACGATGACTCTGTTGCACTATATAGAGTGCTTTGCATGGAAATTTTTGCAATTGATCCTGCTATTATTGCAACTCTTTTAAATACAGCAAAAAGAAGAAATGTTTCACTTTTTTCTTTGTTTTCTCAATTAGATACCATTGCTATAAAACAAGATGATAAAGAAAAAGTAACAAACATTTTTGAAATAATTAAAAACCATTTAGCACTTGTTCCAAAAGAAGCAGCTGGACAAATTCTATTTAATTTTATTAAAGAAACAGGAATTATTAAAAAAATAATGAATCCCACAACTCCTTTTGAAGAACAGCAGGCAATTAACATAACAAAATTTTTTGAGAAAATTAAATCATATGAAGCATTACAGGAAAATTCTTCTGTTTTTTCTGTTTTGGACTGGATAGAACTTTCCATGCAAATGGGAGAAAGTCCGCAAGCTGCAAATGCAGATGTAACCAATACCAATGCTGTCAATATTTTAACTATCCACTCTAGCAAAGGATTGGAATTCCCTATTGTATTTATGGTAAACCTAGTTAAAGATAGATTTCCGTCAAGAGAAAGATCTGAGCAAATTCCTCTTCCTCCAGAAATTATAAAAGAAGTTTTACCAGCCGGTGATTATCATACAGAAGAAGAGAGACGATTATTTTATGTAGGAATTACTCGTGCCAAAGATATATTATTTATGACGGCATCTAAATTTTATGGTCAGGGAAAAAGAGAAAGAAAATTATCACCATTCGTTTTAGAAAGTTTAGGAATTGAAACAGTTGAAAAAATTAAAACGCAAAAACAAAAAGAATCACAACAACTATCTTTACTTGATTTATTCCCAGAAAATAAAACAGAAACCGCAACCCCAGGCGCACAGATTCTAGCAAAAAAACCTGTACTCGTTTCTTATTTATCTTATTCTCAAATTCAAACTTTCGATGTTTGTCCGTTGCATTATAAATTAAAATATATTTTAAAAATTCCATCCTCCCCCAGTCCTGCAACTGCATTTGGACAAAGTGTGCATGCAGCATTGCGAGATTTTTATTTTAGAAAGAAAAATAATGTAGAAACTGACTTTAAAGATATAGAACAAATTGTTAAAAATACATGGATGTCTGAAGGATATTCAAGTATTGAAGAAGAAAGAAATGCATATAAAAAAGCAATTGATGTTGTTACAAAATATTTAACACAACATTTTAATCCAAATAATTTACCATTAGAACTAGAGTTACCATTCGAATTTTTTATAAATAGATTACGTGTTGGTGGAAGAATTGACAGAATAGATACAATACCGGACGGAACAATAGAAATTATCGATTACAAAACAGGGACAAATATTCCAGATGAAAAATCGTTACAAAAAAATCTGCAGTTAACAACCTATGCACTTGCAGCATTAAACATGAGAGAGCTACATAAAAACCCAGAACACGTAAAACTATCTTTATATTACTTAGAAGCAGACAAAAAAATATCAACCACCAGAACAATGGAACAATTAGAAGCCGCAAAACAAGAGATAACAGAAAAAGCGAAAGAAATTGCGGAGAGTGATTTTGCCTGTAGCAAGTCATTTTTATGCCGGAATTGTGAATATAGCATGCTCTGCAGCGCCTCATAATTTGGCTTCTAGACTCTAATTTTGGTAAAATAGGAGTATCCTAGGAAGAAGCTTCACTACCCTTTTGTAAAAAAGGGAGGAAAGTCCAGACAGGTGTAAAATCGGGGATGGAACGTAAGTTCCGACTAGCAATAGCTGGTGTTGTAGTCTTTACCCACATATGAGGCTACAAACAGATGCTGAATTGACAGCATTTGAGAGCAACAGAGACGAGTGGGTGTGAAACGGGCAATCCTACCTGCTGCAACTTCCGACCGGTGCGTTTAAAGGTATTTTACCCTTGCACCAAGGTGCGAAGGCATAGAGAGATTGTGATTAAAACAGAATCTGGCTTATTCACTTCCTAGGATATTTTTTTGTTACTTACACGGTCTAAAGAAAACTCCAAAAGAAGTCTAATAATTGCTGCAACCGGCACTGCTAAAATAAGTCCTAAAAGTCCTGCCAAATGCCCTCCTGCAATTACTGCAAAGAAAATAAAAAATGGTGGAAGTTTGGTAATTTGCTCCATAATATGTGGGATTAATAAATAATCTTCCAATTGTCTAAATACAAAATACATTCCTGCAACAATTAACGCTGCCTGAATAGGAGAAAGTCCAAAATTTGCACCACCAGTTACCAGTACAACAATTGTTGCAACTGCTCCTGCTGTTAACGGGCCAATAACAGGCACTATTTCTGCAAATCCCGAAAAAATAGCAATAGTTAACGCAAATTTAACACCTATAATACTAAGCGCTATAAACTGAACTAAAGACATAATAAAAATTAATAAAACCTGTCCTCGTAAATAGCCACTTAAAACTGCATTAATTTTGTTTAATAAAATATCTACATCTACTCTGTATTTATGTGGAACAAAAGCTAATAGTCTATTAACAAATGATTCACCATCTTTTAAGAAATAAAATCCAGAGAAAAGAAAAATAAAGAAACTAATAACTCTGGAAATTGTTTGATTTGCAACAAGAAAAGACGATGGAGACTGAATAATGGTTACAAATTTAGATTTTTTTAAAGCAATTAATAAATCTAAAACGATTGGTTTTATCCAATCTGGTAATGTTTTTGCTTGTACTCGCGCACTTTCTAAAATAGTATTGGTTACTTTTGTAATATCTATAGATTCAAGAGCAATTCTTCGAGACAGCGCAACACTTAAAACAATAACAATGAGTAAAAGAATAGAATAAATAAGCGCTATACCAAAACCTCTGGGAAGTCTAGATTTTTTTGATATAAAATTAACAATTGGATTAAATAAATAAGCAAAAATTGCAGCTGCAACAAAAGGTGTTAAAATTGCCCTCTCAACATATAGAAAAAGAAGAATAATAATTCCTACAGCTATAAAGAACCATTTTTTTAAACTTATGTTCATATGTTTATTATACCACTAACTGCTTGCACTGGTATAAAAACGAAGGGCATAGTTCCAAAACCATAAACTCAAAAGAAAAAGCACAATTCCAATACAAAAAGATAAAGCAATTATCCACCAAGACAAAAGCCCTAATAATGCTTTAACGGGGAATGTCATCATAATGCCAACTGGGACAATAAAGGTAATTAGTCCACGAAGTGGCTCTTTATATATATCTATTGGCATTCTTCCCATTTGTGTTAAATCTCTATAAAACATAATGGCATTATCTATTTCTGTTGTCAGTATCCCAAGACACAAAACGCCAATATGAAATGCGAGTGCAATAAGCATGGAATTAACAAGCAATAAAAAATATATAATTATTCCTGCCACAGAAATATACCCAATGTAAAATGCTGCAAAAATTGTTGCAAAAACTAATAAAAGCAAAACTGGCACATCTAAGATATCACTTCCTCCAAATAATGCTCGGAAAAGAGGATTAATTGGTTTTACAATGTAGTTATCAAAATATCCAGAAGTTATATTGTAATGAAATTCATAGACCTCACGAAGTAACAATTGCGCTAATGTATCTATAACATTAAAGGTTAAATAAAAAAATATCATCTGCCATAACGTATATCCTGCAATAACATTCGTTCTTGCAGCAATTAAAACAATTAACGAAACAAAAAAAGACAAACGAAGTAATTTCCCAATTAAAAATAATATTGCGCCCATTCTAGAAGATAGTGCAATTTGCGTTCCTTTAATTGTTAATAACCACCAAACTTTAAAATACTTTCTCATATGTTATCTCCCTTGTGCTGTATATTGTTTTAATCCTTTTTTCCAGCCCCACTGTAAAATTTTGTAAAGAAGAACCAGCCAAGCAGCGCTTGCTAAAAACCCTAAAATTATTTCCAAAATAGATAATTGTCCTAAATATAATTTAATTGGAAAATATAATAAATATGGAAATGGTAAAAGTTGAAAGAAAATAAAAAATTGTTTTGGCAAAATATCTAGAGGAAAAATACCGCCAGAAAAAAAAGCATAAACTGTAAAAAATATAAATCTAGGAGCCCACACTTCACTACTCCAAAAACCAATTAATCCTAATAAAAAATTCATTAAAAAATATAATAAAATTGCCATAATTATGGCAACAATACTTAAAACAATAAACAATACATTTGCTTGTAAAAAAACGGGTGGTCGAAGAAATAAAATAATTAATGTTATTTCTATAACTGCAAAACAAATATTCATTGCTTTATCTCCTGCATCTCTTGCTAACCAATAAGCAAAATAATTAACAGGTTTTAACAGATAATTTGATAAATCTCCTTTATTTATTTCTTCCCCAACTTCTCCAACCAAAGATGAGAAAACAATTGCACTAACAACTGCAGATGCTAAAACATATGTCAGCATTGCACTTTGTGAATATCCTAAAACTGTTTTATTTGAGGGAATAACAGCAAGCCATAAAAAATATGTTGCTAACAGTTGCAGTACCATTCTGAATCGCCACATTAATACGTTTATTCTGTATGTTAATGCATTATTCCAGGTATTTTTTGCTACCTGCAGATATGGTTTTACTGCTGACCAATTCATATTTTTGTTTTTTCTGAGGTAAATACGTCTCTAATAATATCTTCAACATCGGGGTCTTCTATTCTAATATCTGCAATTGGGACTTCCTTCATAATTTTTGAAAGAATTTTATTTGCTTCCTCTTTTTTAATTTGCAAAACTAATTCTGGAAAAAAATATTTTTCAATTTCCCCAACTCCTTCTAATATTCGTGGATTTATTGCATCTTCCAAAACAATACTTACTCGTTTATAAGAAGCAAATTTTTTAACTAAATTAGAAAGTAATCCATCAAACAAAATCTTTCCATGATTAATAACAATAACACGTTTACATAATTCTTCTACATCTCCCATATAATGACTTGTTAAAATGATTGTTGCTTTATACTTTCTGTTATATTCGCGAATAAAGTCTCGCAAGTTTTTTTGCATAACAACATCTAAACCAATTGTTGGTTCATCTAAAAATAATACTTTTGGATTGTGGATTAATGCGGCAATTAATTCCATTTTCATTCTTTGCCCTAACGATAATTTTTTAACTGGTGTTAACAAAAATTCTTTTACTTCTAATAACTTTGATAATTCCTCAATAACTTCATTAAATTGGGTGTCTGGAATTTGATACATTTCTTTGTTTAATAAAAATGAATCCATAGCAGGTAAGTCCCACCACAATTGATTTTTTTGTCCCATGACAAGAGAAATAGTATTTAAAAATTTTGCTTTTCGCTCAAACGGAGTGTAGCCTAATACTTTTACCTGTCCGCTTGTTGGATACAAAAGACCAGAAAGGCATTTAAGTGTTGTTGTTTTGCCTGCTCCGTTAGGCCCAATAAACCCAATTAATTCCCCTTCTTCTATATTAAATGAAATATCTTTTACCGCTTCTACTGTTTCATATTTTCTTGAAACAAGCGATTTAAATGTGCCTAAAATACCAGGTTCCTTTTTATAGACACTGTAGGATTTTGATAAATGATTAACAGATATTACTTTCATAGGTTTTGTCTATTATATGCTAAAAAGAAAACGCCGACAATTGTCCGCGTTTTCTTTTGTGATGCGAAAGTAATTCCCTTAGCGAACTACTTTTTTTAATGTTTTACCTGGTGTAAATCCAGGAGCTTTTCGAGCTGCAATGGTAATTTTTGCACCAGTTTTTGGATTTCGTCCTGGTCTGGCTGCTCTCTTTCTTACAGAGAATGTACCAAAGCCTGTAATAACAACTTTCTCTCCTCTTTTCAAAGAATCTCGGATAGAATTCAAGAAAGCTTGTACTGAATCTCGAGCTGCTTTATTTGTAAGATTTGCTTTTTTTGCAACTACTTCAATAAGATCTTTTTTTGTCATTTGTCAGTCACCTCCTTTTAGGCAGAAAAATATAATTTTTTAATTAGACTAACAATACAACCTAAATGAATTGCCTGTCAATGGAACAAAAGCGATCAGACTATCGTAACAATCTATCAAACGATACGAAAATTATGCGGCAAGAGATTCGCCTGCTACGGCGCGGAATTCTCGAATAACAGTTACTTTAACTTCTCCTGGAATTGCCAAAGATTTACTAATTTGTTCTCGTAATTGATTTGCTAAAATAACACATTGTGCATCATCTAACATATCTGGAATTGCAATAACTCTGAGTTCTCGACCTGCTTCGAATGCATATGCATCTTGTACGCCTTCTTGTTTTTTGGCCATGTCTTCCATTTCTTTAAGTCTCTTTCCATAGTTTTCTATATCTTCATATCGAGCACCTGGTCTTGCTGCAGATACTGCATCGCCAATATGTACCAATACTGATTCAACAGATGAAAATGGTTTATCTTCATGATGCTCTGCAACACAATTAATAACTGCTTCTGGGAAGTTATATTTTTTCAAAAGCTCTACACCTAATTTAACGTGACTTCCTTCTCCTTCTACAACTTTTCCAATATCATGAAAAAGTGCAGCAAGTCTAACAACATTCACATCTGCACCTATTTCACTGGCTAATGCTACTGCAACTTTAGTAACTTCTAATGAATGAAGAATTAAACTTTGTCCATATGATGTTCTAAACTTAAATCGTCCTAAAACTTTTAACAAATCAACAGGAATATTAAATACGCCAACTTCTTGTGCTAATTTTTGTCCTTCATCAAGCATAATTTTATCTACTTCTGCTTGCGTTTGATTAACAATTTCTTCAATTCTAAATGGTTGGATTCTGGTATCTTTTAAAAGTTTTTCCAAAGATCTTCTGGCAATTTCTCGTCGCACCTGATCAAAAGAAGAAATTCGAATAACGCCTTCTTCATCCAACATTACGTCTACTCCTGTTGCGTTTTCAAAAGCTCGGATATTTCTTCCTTCTTTTCCTATAATTCTTCCCTTAACTTCTTCACTCTCAACTGGAATTACAGATACTGTATATTCTGGAACATACTTTGTAGCACCATGTCTCATGGCATCTGCTAAAATTTGTTTTACTTTTTCATCTGCGGTTCTTTTTGCTTCTTCTTCTTGCTCTTTAATAAGTCGAGCAACAATTGCGGCTTCTTGATGTTCTATCTCTTCAAGCAGAGTTTTCTTTGCTTCTTCCCGTGTCATACCGGTCACTTTTTCTAATTTTTCTACCAGTTTTTCTCGTTCTTTATCTAAGCTAGCTTTTTCTGCTTCTAATTTTTCTTGTTTTTCTAATAATTTTTGTTCTAAATCTAATACTGAAGTTTGTGTCATATATTAATAAACGAGGAAAATTCCTATTTTAATAGGCTTTCTGAAGATCAAGTATAGAAACGAGCTTCTTCATAGTTTTCCTTGTTTCCTTACCCTAATTATACTACGTATGCAAAATTTGGTCAATTACAGCCTTAATTGTGTCCAAATTAAAGCCTCTTCGTGCAAGTAACCCACCTATTTTTTGATATGTCTCTTCTCTTGAAACGCTACCCATTCTTTTTGCCCTTTTTTGAGCAATTTCTAACGCTTGTTCAAATTCTGATTTTAATTCCATAACACCACTCTTTACTTCTTGTTCTACTTCTTTAATTATTTTTTCTGGAATTCCTTTTAGTTTTAATTCCTGTTGCAAAGCATACCAGCCCTTTGGCTTAAAATTTGCCCGCTGTTCTACCCACCATTTGGCAAAAGCTTTATCATCTAAAAATTTTTGCTGTTTTAATAAGTTAATAATTATGGTTATTTGTTCTTGCGGCGCCTTTTTTTTAAGTAGATTATCTATAACTTCTTTTTCACTTCTTGGTCTTCGGGATAAAAATTTAAGAGCTTGTGTGTAGAATTTTTCGTCCATTACAAAGCTGCTGGTTCTACTTCTTTTTCTTCTTCATCTTCTGCACTACCAACTGTTAATGGAATTCTTGTTTTGCTTAATTCCAAAATTTTAGTAACAATTTGCTTTTCCATTTCTCTATCTTCTCGTAAACTTTGCATTGCTGCGTTTCTTCCTTGACCTAACATTGTTTCTCCATATCTCAAAAATGCTCCAGCTTTTGAAATAACACCTAATTCTATACCAACATCTAATATACCGCCTTCTCGAGAAATGCCTCGCTCAGATACTTCGAATTCTGCAACTCTAAATGGAGAAGAAACTTTATTTTTTACAATTTTTACTCTATGTCTACTTCCAACAACTTTATCTCCGTCTTTTATGGTTTCTATTTTTCTCACATCCATTCTAATGGTTGCATAGAATTTAAGAGCCAATCCTCCCGTTGTTGTTTCTGGATTTCCAAACATGACTCCAATTTTTTGTCGTAATTGGTTGGTAAAAATAACAACAGTTTTGGATTTAGAAATAACAGCTGTTAATTTTCTTAACGCTTGAGACATAAGTCTTGCTTGCAAACCAACCATTGCATCTCCCATTTCCCCTTCAATTTCTGCTCGTGGTACAAGTGCTGCAACTGAGTCAATAACTAACACATCTATTCCGCCAGATCTGACTAAACTTTCTGTAATTTCTAATGCTTGCTCTCCTGTATCTGGTTGAGAAATTAATAATTCATCTAATTTTACGCCAACTGTTTCTGCCCAAAGTGGATCTAATGCATGTTCTGCATCTATAAATGCTGCAACACCGCCATGTTTTTGTGCTTGTGCAATAACGGAGAGGCAAATAGTTGTTTTACCAGATGCTTCTGGTCCATAAATTTCTATTATTCTTCCTCTTGGCAATCCACCAACACCAAGTGCTATATCTAAAGGAAGTGTGCCGGTTGAGATAACAGAAATGTCTAATTTTTCTGCTGCTTCTCCCATACGCATAATAGATCCCTTGCCATATTGTTTTTCTATGGCTTCCATTGCCATTCTAACTGCATCAAGTTTTGGACTACCACTAGATGCTGGAGCTACTGCTGGTGTTGAATTTTTTGGAGGTCGTGCCATATTCTAGAATAATTCTAGCACGCTTTATATAAAAAACAACTATATCTTTCTGTATTATTTTTTACCGTAGAATTGCAAAATATTATCCTCTGGATCTTGAATTGTCATACAAAATTTTTCGAAATCAGTTGGGTCGGCAAACGGAGCTGCAATAATTTTTACCCCTTTTTGCTTTAATTCTTCATAAGTTTCTAAAACACTTTCTACATAAAATTCCGGCATAATTCTATATGGATCTTTTGATTTGCCTTTTACCTCTGAATGCTGTCCCACCCAAAACCAGCATTCCCCAAATTGAAAAGCAACAAAAGAATCATTGTCCATATTAGCAGACAAATCTTCTTCAATTCCTAAAATATCTGTATACCATTTGGCCAACTCTTTATAATTTTCTGACCAAATACCAACGGAAAATCCGTTTTTTATTAATTTCATAGTACGTGTCGGGGATCGGGGAATTGAACCCCAGCCAGACGCACCCCATGCGCCTATTCTACCGTTAAACTAATCCCCGAAGTGCTCATATTTTAACACGTTTATAAATATTTTTCTTACATGCTTAAAGAAAATTTAATTTGCAAAATATATTGTTTTCTCTTATTATGGGAATATGAAAATTACAAAATTTGTACATTCTTGTGTATTGGTAGAAGACAATGGGAAAACTGTTTTGTTTGACCCCGGAAACTATACACGAGAAAGTAATTTATTAAATTTAGATAAAATTGATCATTTAGATGCAATAGCAATAACCCATGAACACATGGACCATATGGATATTCCACTTCTTAAACAAATTTTGGCAAAATTTCCCAATACGCCAATTTTTGGAAATGCTTCTATTAAAGAAATTTTAGGAAAAGAAGGAATTAGTGTAAATACAGAAGGAAATGATTTTATAAAAATGAATCCTGTTCCACATGAAAAAATATTTATGGGTCCTTCCCCAATGAACGATATGATTACGTTTAATAATAAATTTGCATCCCCTGGAGATAGTCTTACTTTCGATAATTCTCCAGAGGTTCTAGCTTTACCAATACAAGCCCCTTGGGGATCAACAACCTGGGCTTGTGAAACAGCTCTTAAAGTTAAGCCCAAATATATTGTCCCTATTCATGATTATCATTGGAAAGATGTAGTCAGGACAGCAATGTATAACAGGTTGGAACAATACTTTGCCCAATACGGAATTACCTTCTTAAAGCCTCAGGATGGCATTTCTCTAGAAATATAGCCAACTTCAATTGTGATCTAGATCACATACTTAGACTGTCTAATTATTTAAAATATTCTTGTCTTTTCGCTAAGAACAAAGACAGCGCGTTAGTTGAGAACGTATATTGTTTTTTGAAGGGGAATAATATGCACCATTTTTTAACTTGCGCGCTTTTTTTGTGGGATTTAAAAATTTAGAAATAGATGATTTTTGCTTTTTGCTGCAAGTCTTGAATCCATGCTTGTGCTTTATCACTTAACTTTTGCTGGTATAATTGTTGTTTTACTTGATTCTTTAAATTTGTTTCTGATACACCTTGTGGGAGAGAATCTTTATTTTGATCAATATAGTCTTGAATTTCTTTATCTGTTACCGTTATATTATTGCCTAGTAATTTCTCTATTAATTTTTGTGTCTTCAATTGATCTTCAAAATCTGCTCGTGTCATTCCCTGAGCTGCTAACAATTGATCTAAGTTTTGTCCTTGTTTGGTAAGATTATCTTGTATTTGTTTTGTGTCTGCATCCAATTCTTTTTGTGATATAGAGATGCCTTTTTTTGAAGCTTCTTGATTAATAAGTGTTTGTACAACTAAAGAATCTAAAACAGCTTTTCCATCTTTTGCTTCTAATGCACTTATATATTGCGCCTTTGTAATAGGTTGACCATTTACGACTGCAGTAATAAATTGCCCTTTAAAAACATACGCCAAAAGTGCTAAGACAAGAATAATTGCAGGAATATAATATTTTGGACTTTTTATTTTTTGCTTAAAATCAATAGATGGATTAGAAGTTATTATTGATTGTGCAACAGGTTTTTCTTCAATTATAGGAGCATTTTTTTTAGTTCTTGTTATTTTTTGGGAGATTCTTTTGGTTGCCATAAAAAAGATTATAACACTGTTTTTTTGAAAATACTATAACGAAAATTTTTTTTAAACAATTTGAAGAAATAATAAAAAATTAACGCTTTGGAGATTGTTTTGCACGTCGTGCTTTTCCACCGGTTCCTACTTTTCTTCTTTCTCTGACTCTTGCATCACGAGTTAATAATCCTTCTGATTTTAACAATTTTCTATATTTTTCTGGAGCATGTGCTGATAAAGCTCTTGCAATTCCAAGTATTGTTGCATCTAATTGTCCGTTTCTTCCTCCACCAGATACTTTAATAGTTAATGCAAATTTACCATCGGTTGTTGTAACAACAAGTGGTTTCATGTATTTGGCTTTATTAACTGGTCCTGGGAAATAATGTTCTATTGGATTGCCATTTACTAAAATTTGGCCCTTAACAACTGGAGATTCTCCAAACATAAGACCTTCTTTTACTGTTCCATAGAGTCTAACTCTTGCAACAGCTTCTCGTCGTCTTCCGACTGCATATGTATAATCTCTTTTTTGTTTTCTTTTTACTTCGTCTGCCATATATTTTTATTTACTAAATTTATCTTGATACTTGTGTGTTTCTCCAGCAAAAACATATAATCTCTTTAACATACTTGCTCGTAATTTGTTTTGTGGAATCATGCCTTTTACAGAATGAATTATAGCATCTTCTGGTTTTCTATTCATGATTTCATCAAATCTTTCACCTTTAAACCCACCTGGATATCCTGAATGTCTGTAGTATGTTTTTGTTGA
>JAKAEF010000019.1 GCA_021820025.1 bacterium
AATAAGAGATTGCATTTCCAAAACCAAAAGGTAATACTGCAATCTTTGGTTTTTTCTTTCTATTTATTAGTGCACTTGTAATAGAATTTATTGTTCCATCTCCACCAGCAATTGCAATTATATCTGCAGGATTTTCCTTAAAAAATTTTTCCAAATTTTTTATCTCTGTAATCAATATTGGATTCTTTGGTAAAAATGCATATCTTCTTTGTGTTTGTTTCCAAATATCCATTGATCTTCCTTCGTTCGATAATGGATTTAAAATATAATGAATTTTTTTCATAAATGTAATTTGTGTTTAATTTTGTTAATAAATGGACAAAGATATGAATATAATACTGCATATTTTTCTTGACTTTGGCCATTTTTTAAAACTTGTTCTAGGTTTTCTTTTGTCGGAATACTGTATATAACTGAGAAACTGGAGGCAATTCCAGCATAACAATGAGCATCACTGCTTGCAGCTTTTGCAATTTTATATTTTTCAGCAAATTGCTTCACGTTATATGTACTTTTTCTACCAAATGATCTCGCATTAAAAACTTCAATAATATCAATATTTTTTCTGTTTTCTATTAATACGTTATATGACATGCTTATTCGTTGTGTTTCAAAGGGATGCGGAATATAAACAAGACCATTTTGAGAATGGATATGCTTAATTGTTTCTGCAACTGATTTTCTTGGAAAAACTTTTTCTTTTAGAAAAAGTCCAATTATTTCTCCATCCACTGTTTTAATTTCTTCTCCAACAATAATTTGTTTTCCAATTTTTCTCTGTAAATAAGATGCAAAATTTATGTCATTATGATCAGTAATTGCAATAAAATCTAATATGTTATTTTTTAAAAGATTGGTATAATCTTTTTCTGTTAATCCTCCGTCATATGATATGATTGAGTGGGTGTGCAGATCTAATTTATAAGGAGTTTTATTCATGTTATCTAATAAAAAAACAAATTTTGAGAAGTTTTATATATGGATTGTACCATATTTGAGGCTGGTTCACCCAAATGCATTAACAATTTTATCACTACTTCCTTCTATTCTTTTTTTTATCGCAATTTTAACAGGACATCTTTTTTTAGCACTTCTTTGCTTTTTAGGAAGTTTTTTAGATATCTTGGATGGTTTAGTAGCACGTGCTTTCAACAAAACATCTATTTTTGGCGCAGTATTAGATTCAACAATAGATAGAGTTTCTGATTTTTTGTTTATTAGTGCATTTGGGTTTGCTCATCTTGTTTCTTGGTACATAATTTTAATTTTTATCTTGGTAAGCTATTTAATTAGTTATATTAGATCTCGAGGAGAATTAGCATTTACTAAAAAGATCTCTTTAGCAGTGGGTATTATAGAAAGACCAGAAAGATTAATTGGAATATTTTTGATTTTGTTATTATTTATTATATTTCCTAAAATAACTTTTCTTGAGCTAAGCATTCTTTCTTGGGGATTTTTATTAGTTATTATTCTTTCTGTTATTACTATTTTTCAAAGATTGTGGTTTATAAAGAATAATTCTTAAATAGTTTTTAAATACTCTTCAACTGCTTTATCATATGTATTTGTTTTTATAGAAATTGTTTGGAAAGGATATTGTCTTTCTAAAGGTGTTTCGCCAACATATACAAATGTTATTGGGAACTTATTTTCATATATTACTTCTGCAATATCAATATCTGGAAGTGTATCTCCAAACGCAATAAAAGATGCATTGGTAATATTTTTGTTTTGTAAAAATTCAAGAAATTTTTTGGAAGCTGTTTTTTTAGAAATTTCTTTATATTGAATATCTACAGAAATCGGTGTTTTATCAATTTTTAATTGAGGACTTGCAGGAAGTATATTCTCATTTACCCAAATTTCGAATTGAGATAATGCTTCCTTTTGTCCTTCAAGTTGTTTCGGATCTGTTCCTCCAATAATTTCTACTGAAACCATTGTTTGTTTATCTGGATCAAAAAAAATTTCCTTTTTACCTGCTATTTGCTGTTTAATTTTATCTTGAATATCTTGAGGAATTGAGACAGAAGTATCAACATTTGTTTTAATTAAACCATTAACAAATATTGCAGTTACACTTCCTTTTTCACAAGAAATAAATAAGTAATCTAAGTTATTTATATCTTCAAGTTGAGATTGAATAAGCTTTAAGATACGCTCTCCAATCCACATAAGAGATCTTCCTGTTTCTAGAGCAACATAATGCTTATTATTAAGTTGATTTGCAATAAAACTAATAATATAAGGATTAGGGATTTTTAACATTGGGTCTGTAATAACTCCATCAATATCAAAAATAAAATAGGTATTCATGTATTAGTCAGCTTTGGGAGGATTTGCAGTTGTATGCAAAACCGGTTGATGTACCGATTGTTTTTCTTGCTGTTTTTCCTCTAACGATGTGAATGGTCTTGTTAAAGCGACAGGTAAAACTTCGTCCATATGCGTTACAAACTCAAAGTGTAAATCTTTTGTTACTTCTTTTGGCACATCTTCTAAATCTTTTTTATTTTCTTTTGGCAAGATAACTGTTTTAATTCCGGCTCTGTGAGCTGCAATAACTTTTTCTTTTACTCCACCAATTTCTAATGCTCGTCCTCGTAATGTTACTTCTCCGGTCATAGCAACTGTTCTTTTAACTGGTATTTTAGTTAAGGCTGAAACAATTGCTGTTGTAATTGCTAAACCTGCTGATGGACCGTCTTTTGGCACTGCACCTTCTGGTACATGGACATGAATATCTAATTTTTGATAAAAGTCTTCTTTAAGTCCAAAATGTTTTGCCCGTGCTCTTATATAGGAAAGTGCTGCTTGGCAAGACTCTTTCATAACATCGCCTAATTGACCTGTTAAAATTAGTTGACCTTTTCCAGGCATTAAAGCAACTTCTATAAAGAGAATATCTCCTCCTGCTTCTGTCCAAGCAAGACCAGTTGACATACCAACTTCATCTTTTTTCTCAATAAGGGTTGATGTATGCAAAACTGGCCCAAGTAATTTTGGAACCATTTTGTCGGTAACTATTACTTCTTTTTTCTTTCCTTCAGCAACTAGTTTAGCAACTTTTCTAAAAATAGTTGCTAATTTTCTTTCTAAATTTCTCACTCCTGCTTCTCTTGTATAATGTTGAATAACAAATTTTAATGCATCGTCTGTAATTTCAATTTGTTTTTCTGTTAAGCCATTTGCTTCCCGTTGCTTTTTAAACAAGAAGTTTTTAGCAATATTAAATTTTTCATCTTGTGTGTATCCAGCAAAGGAAATAATCTCTAATCTATCTCTCAGTGCTGGTGGAATTGTATCTAATACGTTTGCTGTTGTAACAAACATAACATTAGATAAATCAAATGGAACTTCTAAATAATGATCTGAGAAAGAATTATTTTGTTCTGGATCTAGTGCTTCCAATAGCGCAGAAGATGGATCTCCCCTAAAATCTGCACCAACTTTATCTATTTCATCAAGCATGAAGACTGGATTTTTTGTTCCTGCATCTTTAATTCCTTGAATAATTCTTCCAGGCAAAGCTCCAACATATGTTCTTCTATGTCCTCTAATCTCTGCTTCATCTCGAATTCCGCCCAAAGAAACTCTGACAAATTTTCTCCCTAAAGCTTTTGCAATGGATTTTCCAATAGATGTTTTTCCAACTCCCGGAGGACCTACAAAACAAAGAATTGGTCCTTTCATTTTTCCTGATAGTTTTCGTACTGCTAAATATTCAATAATTCTCTCTTTTGCTTTTTTAAGACCAAAATGTTCTTCTTCTAATGTTTTTTCTGCTGTTTTAATATCTACTTCGTCTTTACTTTCTTTACTCCATGGAAGAGCAACTAACCATTCTACGTAATTTCTTACATATCCCGCTTCTGGATTAAATTGGTTCATTTGAGAAAGTTTTTTTATTTCTTTTCGTACTTTTTCTTCTACATCTTCTGGCATTCCTGCTTTTTTAACTTTGTCTAATAACTCTTTAATTTCTCCGACTTCGTCTTCTTCGCCTTCTTCTCCCATTTTGCCTAGTTCATTTTTAATTGTTTTAAGTCTTTCTCTCAACATTGCTTCTCTTGCACCTTTTTCAAATCTTTCTTGAGTTTTTGAAGCAATTTTTCGCTCTAAATCTAATACTTTAATTTCTCGACCTAAATATTCCGCAACTTTTTCAAGTCGTTGTTTAACATTTGTCATTTCTAGTAATGCTTGTCTTTCTTGAGGTTTTAAATCGAGAACTGATGCAACCAAATCTGCTAATTCTGATGGGGAATTATCAGACATAATGTTCATAAAGACTAAAAAGTCTGCTGATTTCCCAAGGTTCATTGCTTTTCGGAATTCTGCTGTAATATGGTTGCAAAGTGCTTTTACTTCAGGAGTATCTTCTAAAATATCTGGCAATTCAACCACATGCCCCATTAAATATGATTGATGATCTTCATAAGAGGTAATTTTTACTCTTGAAAGCCCCCTCACTTGTGCATTAATTTCTCCATTTGTTCGAATCATTCTTTCAATTCGAGCTAATGTTCCAATTTCATATAAATCATCTGTTGTAGGATCGTTAAGCCTTGCATTTTTTTGCAAGACAAAACAAACAATTCTTTCACCTTGGAATGAAGATTCTAATGCTGCTAAACTTTTTGGTCTTCCAAATGTTAGCACTGAATCTGTATTTGGGAAAATGATGCCGTCTCTAATTGGGATTATAGGTATAACTCTATCCATATTTACTTTATTTACAGAGGCAGTTTTACGAACAATTCTGCCTTGTATTTAGCACTCTATCATAGCTGTCTGCTAATTGTCAATAGATCAAAATACTATATTAAATGCAACATATTTCCACGTTGACAATCGTAGAAGTAGGCTCATACAATTAAACCATCTATGATATATCTAAGTCAACTACTTGGAAGAACTGTTTATTTCCAAAAAAAACCGTTTGGGAAAATTATTGATTTGGCTGTTTTTACCAACAGACCCCAACCTCCGATTTCCAAAATTGAAATTAAACGGGATAAGAAAAAAATTACTATATCTCCTCATGCAGTAAGAATTATCAATAATCATATAGAATTATCAACCCCAAATATCCCTCTTCTCCCATATGATCATAAAGATTTCTATTTAGCAGAAGATTTATTAGATAAACAGGTTATAGACATGGATGGAAGAAGATTGGTTCGAGTTAATGATGTAGTCTTGGATAACACTGAAGAATTAAAGGTAGCAGGAATAGAAATAGGATTTTATGGAGTTCTTCATAGACTTGGCCTTTCTTTAATTCCACTTAAACCAAGAATTATCCCCTGGCAATTTATTGAAGCTTTTGATTACCAAACAGGAAATGTTCAAATTAAATTAACGCAAAGTAAGCTTAATTCCCTGCATCCATCAGAACTTGCAGATATTCTTGAAGATGTTGGAATTAAAGAACGTCTGGGAATTGTGGCTGCCTTAGATGCGAATAAAGCTGCTCGTGCAATTGAAGAGACAGATAATCAAACGCAAATTTCTATTCTTGAAGAACTCCCTGTTTCAGGATTTAAAGAAGTTCTTACCAAGATGCATACTGCCGAGCTGGCCGATATTTTAAATTACTTAAATCCTTTAAAAAATCAAGAAATTCAAGAAGCCTTGGGCGTTGAGAAAGCAAACAGAGTCAAAAAATTATTATCTTTCTCAGAAGACACAGCAGGAGGACTTATGCATCCTACTTTCCTTTCGTTTGATTCAGTAAAAACGGTAAAGGAAACCCTGAAAGCTCTTTCATATCATGACTTTTCTCCTGAAACAATTATGGTAACAAATGGAGGAGGTAAATTAGTTGGAACATTAAAAACAAAAGATATTATTCATGCAGATCAGCTAAGCATTTTAAAAGATATTGTAAAGGATAGGCAATTTGTATATCCAGATAGAGATACACATTCCATCTTTAAATTATTTACTGAATATAATTTAAGAGCTTTACCTGTTGTAGATAAAGAAAAAAAACCTGTCGGTATTATTATTATTGATGATCTTCTAAAAAGGATAGAAGAGCAAAATCAACAAAATGAAGCAATTTAGAAATTTTTTTATTAGATTGTTGCCTATTTTGGCAATTATTGGACCAGGAATTATTTCTGGATCTGTTGATAATGATGCAGGAGGCATTACAACATACTCTGTTGTTGGAGCAAATTTTGGGTATACAATGCTTTGGGCCCTATTCTTAACCACATTCTCATTAGCTGTTACCCAAGAGGTAGGAGCGAGAATGGGACTTATTACCGGAAAAGGACTTGCATCGTTAATCCGAGAGAAATTTGGAATCAAATGGACAACTTTTATTATGGCTGTCTTAATGATTGCAAATCTTGGAACAATCGCTGCAGAATTTGCCGGAATTGCAGCTGCATTAGATATATTTGGTATTAGCAAATTAATTTCAATTCCCATTTTAGCAATAGTTATTTATTTTATGGTGGTAAAGGGGAGTTTTAAAAAGTTAGAAAAGATTTTTTTGGTTGCATCCGCTTTTTATCTTGTATATATAATTTCTGCTTTTATCTCTCATCCCGATTGGGGATTAGGAATTAAAAGCTTAGTAGTCCCTTCATTTAGTTTAAATAAAACATATATTATTACTCTTATTGCATTAATTGGAACAACTATCACTCCCTGGGGACAATTTTTTATCCAAGATTATGTTGTAGATAAAAAACTTTCAAAAGAAGATATCCAAGTAGAAAGAGGCGATGTATTTTTTGGATCATTTTTAACTAATTTTATTTCTTTCTTTATTATTCTTGCCTGTGCCGCAACAATTTTTGCACATGGGAAATCTATTATTGATGCCAAAGATGCAGCATTAGCACTTGAACCATTAGCGGGAAAATTTGCTTCTGCTCTTTTTGCATTTGGCTTATTAAATGCATCCATTTTCGGAGCTGCGTTAGTACCTGTTTCAACATCATATGTTATAACTGAAGCATTTGGATTTGAGTCTGGATTAAATTTTTCATTCAAAGATGCTCCCCAATTTTATGGACTCTTTGCATTCCTTCTTATTGTCGGTGCATTTTTTGTTTTACTGCCATTTATGCCTTTATTAACTATCCTTGTTATCTCACAAGCAGTAAATGCAATTCTTTTACTACCTATTTTAATATTTGTTTTTATTCTTTCAAATGATAAAAAATTATTGGGTAATTATGCAAATAATAAATTTGTAAATATTATTTTACTTATTACATTCATTGCTATCGCTGTTAGTTCAATTGTTTACTTTTTTTCCTTATTCCTAGGGTAGGAAATATTATTGAAGTATATTATCAATCTTTGCAGCCATAATAAAATCATTATCAGACAATCCACCAACTGCATGCGTAAATAAATCAAGTTGCACTTTATTATAAAAAATATAGATGTCTGGATGATGTCCTTCTGCTTGTGCAATTGGGGCAACTTTATTAACAAATGCAACTGCGTCTATAAAATTTTTAAATGAGAATTGTTTTCGCAATTTATGATTTCCACTTCTTAACAAAAGCCAAGTAGGAACTTGTGTATGTAATTCATCTTCTTTTGCATCTGACAACGGTGGTGTTCCTCCTTCGCATGGGACACAATGTTTTTGAATTAAATCCATACTGTTATATACACAATATCACGTTTAAAAAATTATTCAATATTCTAATTACCCTTTAATGCATTTGTGGGAGCAGGACTTGTTGGAGTTGCAAGAACTGGCGTTGCAGACGGAATTAGTGTTGGAGTTGCCGTTGGAGAAGTTTGACAATAAAATTGCAATGAAGGCGAAAATGCAGAAAAATTGCTGCAATTACTGCATGTTGCATAAGCCCATTGTGCAAAATATGTTTGCCCTTCCGTAAATAGATACCCAGTGGTGTAGGTTTGGGTTTGATTTGGAGAATTAATATTTGCTGGCTGTGTTGTGATATTTACCAATTGGTTTCCCCCGGTATTTGTCCCAACAGTTAACGTATATTGTTGAATAGAGGAAACAACATTGTTTGAGTTATAGCTAATTTTTACTTGCCATAATCCATTAGGACCTTTCCCTACACATGCATTTGTCATCGAGTTTTGCGGAGGAGCAGAAGGTTGGAGAGGTAAATTTAATGTTAGTATTTCATTTTGCGCTGGTGCAGCAATTGTTAAAATTTGTGACTGCGCCACCGTAACTCCATTTACTTGTACATAGGCCTGGATATCATATGATTTACCAGCCACTGCCCCATTCCAAATCCATGTACTTCCATCTATAACAGGAATTCCTGTTGTAACAGTACTAAACTGAGAAGTCCCACTCATTCTTTCTCCAATAACAACTACACTATTTTGAGGAACTGCCCCATTTACATCTAATTGTCCAGAAACAGTAACAATAGTGGGACCAGGAGGAGTTGCCGTTGAATTAATTGTTAGCTCTTCATAATTTGCCGGAGCTGCAACAACTAATCCATTAGACCTTGCCACCGTGATTCCATTTAATTGCAGCAGTGCTTCCAATTGATATGTTACTCCCTCTTGTGCATTACCAAAATTCCAAATAACTCCATCAGAAGGATAAATACCCGAAGTTATTGTTTGATAGTCTGTCTCTCCAATTTTGCGAGCTAAAACGGTAATTGTTGATCCAGTTGGAATATATCCATTTAGGTTTATTTTCCCAGAAATTGTCGTTATTTTAGGAGGTGCAGGAATATCTGAAATTATCCTAATTATCTCGGATTCAGCAGGAGCTGCAACTGTTAATATTTTTGATTGCGCCAAAACTCTTCCATTAAGAACAACCTCTGCCTGTAAATCATATGCAAGGCCATAGGAAGCAGCATTCCATGCCCATACAGCAGTGTCTTTTGCTTCTATTCCTGAAACCACAGACGTCATTTGTCCTTGTCCCATAAGCCTTTGTGTAATAGTTATGGATGCCCCATCAGGAACATATCCATCTAAATCAATACTTCCCGATATTGTGGCGGGAATAGATTTTTTTGTTGCTTGTGTTGTAACAGGTTGATTCCTGTATTGGGTATAAATAATTGCTCCCACAATCATGAATATAAATACTGTTAGAGGTACTAATACAGAGATAAATAAACTAAAAACATTTTTACTTATAAAAAAGCCTTTAATAGACGAAAACATAGATCACTTGTAGTATGGCAATAGATGAATTGGCTGTCAATGTTATATAGAAGGATTATTTTATTCCGTTATAAATTTTTTGTAATTCTTCTACGTTTGTTTTAGAGAAATTAATTACCTGCTGCAAGACTTTTGCATCATCTGCACTTACTTTTGAAAGTAATCCTGCTAATACTTCTTGATGTCTATTTGCAGCAGAGAGTAGTTTTTTATATGTTGCTTCATCTGGCTTTGTACTATTAGATTTATAGACAAAAGTTATCAATGTATAATTGTTTTCTGCTTTTAAAGCAGTCGTCTTTGCAAGACTTGCTTCATTTTTTTGTACTAATAATGGAACCATTGCTATACCTTTATCTGCTTGCAATAAATAAAAATCAACTTTTTTTGAAGGACTTGAAATAAGCATTGCCATTATTTTGTCTCGTAATACTTTTAATATATATAAAGGACTATCTGGTAAAAGACCCGGGTATGCTAATTGATATTTTGCATTTAATTGCATAATTGGAGATGGAGTAACTGATACATTAGCTGCCTGAGTTGGAGTAATTTCATTTTGATTCACAGCAACTTCTTGAGCAGAAGCAGTTGAGCTAAATCCAGCAGCAAAAATTACAAAAGCTAGCGCAATAACAACTTTTTTCATCTCTTTCATAATACAAACCCTCGTTTTCTATGTCAAGAGCATTATTTTTTCTAACAAAAAATGCATCCGGTAATTAAATGAAAAAACTAAGAAGCAAACTAAAGAAGTGCATAAATATCTTGATAATCGCTTGTTCGAATAAACTTTGCTTTTCCCTCAACTATCGCCTCTAAAGGTCTGCATGCAAAACATCCTCCTGTTGTTGCACATTTATACGCGCCTATACTACGTAATTGTTTTATTTGCAATGCAATTTTTAAAACAGATTTTTCTGCTATATCTAAATCAGGCATTGGCATTTCTTTTGGACTATTATCTGTTTCTAAATACCAATAACTTATTTTTTTTACATTTCTTTTTTGGCAATTTTTTACAAGCAAACTATAAATTGGTAATTGTAAAGAATTTGGATTTTCCTCATTCATTCCTGTTTTAAAATCTATAATATGGACACTATCATCCTCTGGAATATATTCTATCCAGTCTACTTTTCCGCAAAGAATAATGTTCTCTTTTTCTGAGAGAAAAAATCGTGGAGGAAGCATATCGGGCGAATGTAATTTAACTGCTTTATTCAGAAGAGGTCCTGGATTATCTAGAACACGTTGAATCATCATTTCTCCTCTATTTTTAAATTCCATTTCTTCCTGTTCATTGGTAAATCCACCTGCTTCTCCTTTAATTTTTATCCATGCTTTATTAAATAATGGTAAAAGCGGCTCTTTAAATCTTTCTTCAACACGTAATGGTGCTAAAGATTCTAAAACTTCATGGACTACGTTTCCTAAAGCAAGTGCCGGATTAATAATGTTAATTTTTCTTCCTGTTTTTGGATCTTTATAAACATTCTTTAAGAAATAAGCTCTAGGACAGCGAAGATATTCACTTATAGAAGAATGAGAAACCCAGGTTTGCGGTTGCATTAGCAATCATTTTACCACAAACAAATATTATTGGGTTACCTTGGTACAAATATGATTTTGGCAAGCAACAGTTACTTGTTGATGACTAAGCGTTGCTTCTTTTGTACACATCATTGCATACATTGGGCATAATTGCCTTGTTGAGCATACCTCAGCTTTATATGACACAAACCAGTTTTTATTAACGGCAATAACAGATGCATCAAAATAATTAGAACACGTATTATTGCAACAAACCTGCATAGCTGTCTTTCTATTCGTATCATCTAATATACAATCACTGTCTTGGTTACAACTAATATCTGGATTTTCTGCAGATGGAGTAATATTTGTAGATGGTGTAGTTATTGGAGTTATTTCTTCTGAAATTTTGGGAGTAACAATAGGTATTGTAGATGAAGAATTTTTTTCTATATTTAATTGTTTTGCTCCCAAACCAAAACCTACAACAAAACAAATAATTGCGATTATTACAACCCCAAGGGTAAAAAGTATAGTATGTGCAGTAATTTTAACTAAACTTTTATGTGCATTTGGCTGCATATATTAATTAGATAACAAATATAATTAAAAAGCAAGAAATCTTCTTGTGATAAAAAACATATTTACAATAATAAAATTTTGCTATACTAAAAATATGATAGTTAAAAGAAAACTTGGGTATTACGTTTTATCTGAAAAAACAAAAAGGAATTTAGGAGGTCCTTATAAAACAAAACAAGAAGCCTTAAAACGATTAAGACAAGTGGAATTTTTTAAACATTTTAAAAAATTCTTTAAAAAATAATTTCTTACTTCTTTTAAATATCTAAAAATTATTTTAATAAAACGACAATATAAAGAAAGTAAGATAACAATAGTAAGATTCCAATCCAACGAGGTACCTGTTTTCCTCTAAATATAAGAAATACCAAACAAAATATTAATGTAAAACCTAAAAAAGTATATAATGATAAACTATTATTAAAATGCCGTACGCCAAATAATCCCAAAATTCCAGCTCCAAAAAAAATATTAAAAATATTACTTCCAATAATATTTCCTAATACAATTTTTTCTTTATTTTTTGTTACATGATGAGTTAGAGCAGATATTGAAACAGCTAATTCAGGAAGAGATGTGCCAATTGC
>JAKAEF010000128.1 GCA_021820025.1 bacterium
GATCTAAAAAAGTTCCTTGCCTAGTTGTTTAGAAATAACTGCAATGGCAAATTATACGCATGAAATTATGGGGATAAAGCACAAACAATATCCAATTGAAGGAGTGCAGTTTCATCCGGAATCTTTTGCTACAGAAGCAGGAAAAATACTATTGGAAAATTTTTTAAGGAGGAGTGATTAGCTCGGAACCAATTTTTTTCTTGGATCCGCAATGCGCTTGCCATCCTGCGAAAAAAATTATTCCTCGCTACTTAAAAGTTATGAAACAGATTTTACAGCAATTAGTACAAAAACAAGATTTAACAACTCAGAGGGCTGGAGAAGTGTTATCTATGCTTACAAATAAAGAAGCAAATCCAATCCAAATAAGTGCAATATTGACTGCGTTAAAAACAAAAGGAGAAACAGTTGACGAAATGGTTGGATTTATTAATGGCATGAGAAATCATATGCAAACAATTCTTTCAAATAATGCAATAGATGTTTGTGGAACAGGAGGAGATAACAGTAATACCTTTAATATTTCAACTGCTGTTAGTTTTGTTGTTACAGGGGCTGGAGTAAAGATTGCAAAGCATGGCAACAGGGCCGCAAGCAGTAATTGCGGCAGCGCAGATGTTTTAGAAGAATTAGGGATTAACATTATGCTTGCTCCAAAACAAGCAGAAGAAGTGTTGCAAAAAGTTGGAATGGTGTTTTTATTTGCTCCTATTTTTCATGTTTCATTTAAACAAGTAGTCATGGTTAGAAAAACACTTGGAATTCCAACAATTTTTAATTATTTAGGACCATTTACCAATCCCGCAAGGGTAAAAAGACAACTTATTGGTGTTCCCAATAAAATAATTGCTAAAAAATTAGCTCAAGTTGCAGCGAAACTGGATTACGAAAGATTGTGTATTGTAACAAGTGAAGATGGGTTGGATGAACTAAGTTTGGGATCTAAAAATACTGTGTATCAAATAGAAGGCAAAACAATAAAACACTTTACGCTTAATCCGCAAAAACTAGGGTTTGTAAAAGTTGCAAAATCACAATTGTTTGGAGGAGACAAGCAAACAAATGCACAAATTATTTTGTCTGTTTTGCAAGGGGAAAAAAGTCCATATAGAGACGTTGTTGTATTAAATGCAGCTATGGCTTTGTATGTTGCAGGAAAAGCTGAAAATATAAAAAAAGGAATAAAGCAGGCTGAAAAATCTATAGATTCTGGAAAAGCAGTAACTGCTTTACAAAACTTACAAAAGGAGACACAAACATATGCATAATATGATTCAAAAAATTATTGCAAAAAAACAACAGGATTTGGCTTTGCAAAAGCAAGAAGTTTCTTTAAAAGAAATTAAAAAACAAACAGAAACGAATCAGGTTAACTCGCAATTTTATAATGCAATCAAACAAGCAAATAAAGCAATTATTGCAGAGCTTAAACTTGCATCTCCTTCTGCTGGCGTTTTAGGTTCCCAAGAGATGCTTTTAGCAAAAGCAAAAACATATAAAAAAGTAAAAGTAACTGCTATTTCTGTAATTACTGAAGAACATTTTTTTAACGGCAAACCAGAGTTTGTAGTAAAAGTAAAACAAGCAACAAAGTTACCAGTTTTACAAAAAGATTTTGTTGTTGATGCGTATCAAATTTATCAAGCAGCATCACTGGGGAGTGATGCGTTGCTTTTTATTGCGCGAATAGTCAATGCAAATGAATTACAAGAATTTGTTTTGTTGGCTCAATCTCTAGGAATAGAGCCAGTTGTAGAGATAGTAAATAAAGAAGACTTAGCAAAAGCTGTTACAACAAATACAAGAATAATTGCCGTGAATAGCCGAGATTTAGATACGTTTAAAATAAATATTCCTGCGGCAACTAGACTTATGCATGAAATTCCTGTAAAGTACGAAAAGTTAGGTTTTTCAGGTATTTCCACAAAACAAGACGCAGTTTCATATTTTTCAGCCGGTGCAAATGGAATACTGATTGGAACAACTCTAATGAAGGAGGTGAATGTAGATGCATTTATTTCATCACTCAGATGAAATTAAAAAAGATGACGGAAAAACAAAAGTAAAAATTTGTGGTATTCGTCGGTTTGAGAGTGCACAGGCAGCAATTACTGCCGGGGCTGATTTTTTGGGTTTTAATTTTGTCAATAATTCTCACAGATATATTAATCCGTTAATTGCAAAAGAGATTATTGAAAGAGTCCATAAACATGCGAATATTGTTGGTGTTTTTCAAGATGCAACAGCAGAAGAAGTTAATGAGCTTGCTCATTATTTAAAGCTGCATTATGTTCAGTTGCATGGGAATGAAAGTCCAACACTTATTAGCAAAATTAAAGTACGGGTATTAAAAGCTGTGTCTTTACCTCAAGATTTTTCTTTGGATAATACAATTCCAGCATTACAACAATTTAATGTTCATCACATATTGTTAGATAGAGAAACGCAAGGACAAGGTCCTATGGTTGAATATGAGAAGGCGCATGAAATTGCATCTCATTTGCCCATCTTCTTAGCAGGCGGATTGCATCCAGAAAACGTTGCTGAAGCAATTTCTCAAGTAAGACCATTTGGTGTTGATGTTG
>JAKAEF010000129.1 GCA_021820025.1 bacterium
GTTTTTTAAAGGGTATATTAGGCACAAAGGATTTATGGATTCATGGCAGGGATTTGTTTTTGCATTTTTTTCGGCATTACGATTCCCTGTTTCTTATATAAAATATCTTAAAAAATAATATGAAAATACTTGTAACTGGAGCCGCTGGATATATTGGTAGCTTTATGGCAAGACGTCTTTTGGACGAAAATTTTGAAGTGGTGATTGCCGATAGTTTAGAACGGGGTCATAAAGAAAATATAGATTCCCGTGCAGTATTTATGCAGGGAGATTTAAAAGACACATCTTTTGTTGAAAACATATTTTCTGCACATTCTTTTGACGCTGTTATTCATTTTGCTGCATATATTTCCATGAAAGAATCCATGGATAATCCATATATTTATTTTAATAATAATATTTTAGCTTCTTTAAATATTTTAGAGGCAATGAGAAATCATAAAAGCAATAATTTTATTTTTTCTTCAACTGCAGGAGTATATGGCAATCCAATTACTATTCCAATCCCAGAAAATCATGTAAAACATCCTGAAAATCCTTATGGGGAAAGTAAATTAATGGTCGAAAAAATTCTTTCTTGGTACGGACAATTACATAGTATCTCTTCAGTCTGCTTGAGATACTTTAATGCAGCTGGTGCAGATTTAGAGGGGAGATATGGAGAAGATCATTTGCCTGAAAGTCATATAATCCCAAATATTATTTCTGCTGCTATGGGTAAAAAATCATTTATGCTCTATGGTACAGATTACAAAACTCCAGATGGAACTTGTATTCGTGATTATATTCATGTTTTGGATTTAGTAGAAGCACACGTTTTAGCCATGAAAAAATTACAACAAACACCAGGTACTTTTGCATACAATGTTGGAACAGGAAAAGGATTTTCTAACAAAGAGGTTATAGATATGGTTAAAAAGGTTAGTGGCATTCAAGTAGAAGTAACTGAGGCGGACAGACGACCTGGGGATGCAGATATGCTTATTGCAGATGTTACAAACATTAAAAAAGATTTAGGATTTTCTCCCAAATATTCTGATTTAGAAACAATTGTTGCTTCTGCCTGGAAGTGGCATTCAAGAATACAAAAATGAAAAGGCTCTTATTTAGTATTTTTTTTGTTTTTATTATAGCTTTTTCTTTTATCCCTCAGTCATTTGCAGATTCAACATATGTTCTTCCATATCCGTCTATAATGCCTGGAGGAATTAGTTATAAAGTGTATAATCTTTGGCAAGATATTCTAAAGTATTGGTATTTTGGCAACTTTGGACAATTTACCTATAATTTAAAAGAATCAGATAGATTTTTAGTGCAGGCAAAAACACTTTTTGAGTACAAGCAATATTTGTTAGGGTTTCAAGCTTTACAGCAAAGTGATAGTTATTTTATAAAAATTAAGCCTTATTTACTTGCTGCAAAAAATGAAGGAAAAGATATTTCTCCAAAACAAAATCTTCTTCATGAAGCAGCACTTAAACATATTGAAGTCTTAAATGCTTTAAAAAAAGAAGTACCGCAAACGTTTCTTTGGCAGCCAGAAAAAACAACAGCAACAAATTTAAATATAGAAGACGTAATTAATCAATCAATTAGAATGAGACAATTGGATTTATGAAACGAATAGTTTATTTCTCTTATATATTATTTTTAATTTTTTTTACCATTTTTTCTTTTGCATTTATAGATCCAAATCTATTTTATTTAAAATCTTTATTTACAGGTTTTTATGGACAAGATAGAGAATTAGTAACCAGCATTTATATAATTTCTCTTATATTATTTTTTGCATTTTATATTTATTTTTTATTAGATAAAAAAAATCTAAATTTACAAAAGACAACTTCTCTCATTTTGCCTTCAATAATTATTCTTTTTTTTGCATATCCGGCAATGGTTTCCTATGACATATTTAACTATATTGCTACAGCTAAAGTACTATTTTTATATAAAGAAAATCCCTATATATTTATGCCAATAGATTTAACTCACGAACCCCTTTTAGCTTTTATGCATGCTGCAAACAAAACTGCTCTTTATGGTTTTGTATGGATTTTACTAACAGGAATTCCATATGTAATAGGATTGCATAATTTTATTATGACTCTTTTTGCTTTTAAATTATTTGTTATCTGTTTCTATGTTGTAAGTCTTTACATGATTTGGAAATTATCAAAAAGTATTTTACCTGTTTTGTTATTTGCTTTAAATCCACTAGTGCTTATAGAAACAGTATTAAGTGGGCATAATGATATTATCATGATTTTCCTTGTTTTGGCATCATTTTTAGCTATTAAAAATAAAAAAATTGCATGGGGATTACTGTTATTCTTTGCTTCAATTTTTATTAAATATGCAACGATTATGCTTATACCAATGTATATTTATTTTCTAATCTATAAAAATAAAAGTATCAATTGGCAAAAAATTTATCTTTGGTCTGCTGGTCTTATGTTTGCTATTTTTCTTCTTTCTCAGTTTAGAGAAGAAATATATCCATGGTATGCAATATGGTTTATGCCTTTTGTATTTTTACAAAATAAAAAATGGCTTATTATAATAACTATCGCTTTATCAT
>JAKAEF010000130.1 GCA_021820025.1 bacterium
TAAAGAAGAAGCAACTCCTTTGCAAAAACAAATTATAAAACTTGCAAGAATTTTTACTTTAGCTGCAATTATTATTTCTATTCTTATTATCCCACTAGGGATTTATTCTAAACAATCATTATTCCCGCTACTATTGGTTGTTGTAAGTATTGCTGTTGCAGCTATACCCGAAAGTTTACCAGCTGTTATTACTATTGCGCTTTCGCTAGGAACAAACAGAATGGCGCAAAAAAAAGCTATTGTCAGAAAACTTACAAGTATAGAAACAATTGGAGCTGTAAATATAATTTTAACAGATAAAACAGGAACCCTTACCCAAAATGAAATGACTGTTAAAGAAATTTATGTCCCCAATAATAAGCTGCTTCATCAACTTATTCACGCCTGCATTATTGGAAATACTTCTCATATTATTGAAGAGAATAATCAAAAGAAAGTTATTGGAGATAAAACAGACGGAGCATTGTTAACATGGGCACAGAAACAACAACTAGAAGAAAAGGAACTTCTTGAGAATAAACAGTTTGTTATATTAGATGAATTTACATTTGATCCACAAAATAAAGTTATTACAACAATTGCAAGTTTACATGATAAGCCATATGTCATTGTAAGAGGTGCACCTGAAAGTATTTTACACTTTGCAAAATTAACAGAAAAAGAGAAAAATTCATTAACAGAAATTTACGAAAACTTTGCAAAACAAGGATTAAGAGTGATTGCTCTTGCTCAAAAAATTGAACCTAAACATACAGGGCTATCTAGAAAAGAATTAGAAATAAATCTTACTTTCTTAGGATTTTTAGCTCTATATGATCCTCCGAGAATAGAAGCAAAACAATCGGTATTAGACGCACAGAAAGCTGGGATAACTGTTGTTATGGTTACTGGAGATAATCCCTTAACAGCAAGATCTATTGCAACAGAAGTAGGCATTTTGGATGGAGAAAAAACCGTATTAACAGGGAATGAAATTACAGCAATGACCGATGAAGAATTAAAAGAAGCAATCAAGCATGTTCGGGTTTTTGCTAGAACAACTCCTGAGCATAAAATGAAGCTAGTAGAACTTTTTCAACAAGAAGGTTTTATTGTTGGTGTAACAGGAGACGGAGTAAACGACGCACTAGCTCTTAAAAAAGCAGATGTAGGCGTAAGCATGGGGGAAAAAGGAACAGATGTTGCAAAAGAGGCATCTGATATCGTGTTATCTGATGACAATTTTGCAACTCTTATTGCTGCAGTTTCTGAAGGAAGAAAAATTTATGCAAATATTGTAAATGCCATAACATATTTAGTGACAGGCAACTTATCAGAACTATTAGTAATATTTTTTGCCAGTTTATTCCATATGGCGGCTCCCCTTTTACCAACGCAAATTTTATGGATTAACCTTGTTACAGACGGGTTACCCGCATTAGCACTGGCAAACGATAAAGGAGGAAAATATTTATTAGAAAAAACTCCTCGAAAAAAAGAACAATCTATTATTACTAAAAATAGATTGTTATTTATTGTAATCGCGGGAAGTATCTTAGCAGGAATTGTTGTTTTTGCTTTTAGTTTCATTGATGATCATTTTTCACTTGAAAAAGGCAGAACATTAGCATTTGCATTGGTAGTAATTTTAGAGATGATTTTAGCCATTATTATTCGAGGAAAATCTTTATTTTCTAATGCATTTTTTTATTTAACAATTATTATTACAATTCTCTTGCAGGTTATTATTACTTTTGTCCCTTTTTTTCAACAAATTTTCCACTTAAGTGTTTAAAATAATTCTTTTTGATCACTCTTTTTTTCCTTTGGTTTTTTTAAATGCTCATATGCGGCACCAGTTGCAATTCTTCCTCTGGGAGATTTTTGTAAAAATCCGATTTGTAATAAATATGGTTCTATTATTTCTTCTATTGTTGTTGTATCCTCTGCAATACTGGCAGCCAATGTTTCTACTCCAACCGGTCCGCCATTATGCATATCTATAATTGCTTTTAAAAAACGAATGTCTGCATTATCCAACCCTTTACTATCTATCTCTAACATAGAAAGTGTTTGGTTAGTGATATCTATAGTAATTTTTCCTTTTCCTTTAACTTGTGCCATATCTCGAGTCCTTTTTAATAATTTTAAGGCAATTCTTGGCGTACCTCTTGCCCGTTTTGCCAATTCTTTTAAACTTTCTATATCTATAGTAATTTCCAATTTTTCTGCAGCAATTTTAATAATATTCTCTAATTCTTGTGGATTATAAAAAGAGAGACGGTGAACTACGCCAAATCTGTCTCTAAGAGGTCCAGATAATGATCCTGCTTTTGTTGTTGCTCCAACCAATGTAAATTGTGGCAAATCAATCCGTAATGTTCTGGCAGAAGGACCTTTTCCTAAAACAATATCTAGAGCAAAATCCTCCATTGCCGGGTAGAGTGTTTCTTCAACAACTTTATTTAATCTATGGATTTCATCAATAAATAAAATATCTCCCTTTTCTAAATTGGTTAAAATAGCAGCCAAATCTCCAGCTCTTTCTATTGCTGGACCAGATGTTACACGAATATTACTTCC
>JAKAEF010000020.1 GCA_021820025.1 bacterium
TTGCGTTAAGAATCTTTGAATTTTTCGGGCTCTAGAAACTGTTTTTTTGTCTTCTGCTGATAATTCATCCATACCCAAGATTGCAATAATATCTTGCAAATCTTTGTATCTCTGTAATACTTTTTGGACTCCTCGTGCAACATCATAATGATCTTGTCCAACAGTATTTGGATCAAGAATACGTGAGGAAGATGTTAATGGATCTACAGCTGGATATAATCCTTGCTCTGCCAAAGATCTTTCAAGAGTTATAGTTGCATCCAAATGAGAGAAAATAGTTGCAGGTGCTGGATCGGTGTAATCGTCTGCAGGAACATAAACAGCTTGAACAGATGTAATAGAACCATTCTTTGTACTGGTAATTCTTTCTTCCAAACTTCCAACTTCTGATGCTAATGTTGGCTGATATCCTACAGCAGATGGCATTCTTCCCAAAAGTGCTGATACTTCTGAACCTGCTTGTGCAAATCTAAAAATGTTATCAATAAAAAGCAAAACGTCTTCATTTTTCTCGTCTCTAAAATATTCAGCCATTGTTAATGCAGTTAACGCAACTCGCATACGATTGGCTGGTGGTTCGTTCATTTGGCCAAAAACCATAGCAGTTTTGTCCATAACGTTTGCTTCTTTCATTTCTGTCCATAAATCATTACCTTCACGAGTTCTTTCTCCTACCCCTGCAAAAACAGCATGGCCTTTGTGTTCTATAGCAATGTTTCTAATTAACTCTTTAACAACAACTGTTTTTCCAACTCCCGCTCCTCCGAAAATAGCAACCTTACCTCCTTTGGTAAATGGAGCAATAAGGTCAACAACTTTAATACCTGTTTCAAGAATTGATGGCTTTGTTTGTTGGTCTGTTAATGGAGGTGCATTTCTATGAATTGGATTTCTTTTAATTTTTTTATCTTCTGTATCTAATGGCTTTTGGTCATCAATTGTTTGTCCTAACACGTTAAAAATTCTCCCCAAAGTTACATCGCCAACTGGAACAGAAATTGGAGCTCCAGTTTTTTCTACTTCCATTCCTCTTGATAATCCTTCAGTTGGACCAAGAGCCAAAGTTTTGACTTCACTATCTCCAGTTGCAAAAGCTACTTCAAGAGTAAGAGTTTTTTTATTTGGAAGACGGATTAATAAAGCTTCGTTAATTGTTGGGACTTCTCCCTCAAAGTGGACATCAACAACAGGTCCTTGAATTTTAATAATGACACCTTTATCTGTTTTTGCCATATTATTTATTCTGAAGAGTTTCAGAAAAAAAATTATCCTTGTTCCATTGCCACCGCGGCAGATGTGATATCAAGGATTTCTTTGGTAATTTTCTCCTGACGAGCTTTATTGTACAACAACTGTAAGGCATTTACAATGTCTTTTGCATTGTTTGTTGCGTTCTGCATAGCAATCATTTGTGCTGCTTGAAATGATGCATAATTTTCTAGGAAATGTTGAAATAAAACCATTTCTATATATCGTTTTAAAAGTGCTGGAAGTAGATCTTTTTGGGAAGGTTCATAAATTCTTGAAGATAACTTATCTGCTTCCTCTACTGCATTTATCTCTGCTAATTTAACGGGTAAAAAGTCTGTCACTTTTGGAGTTTGAGAAAAAACACTATTAAAATGTGTTGTTAAAATTTTTACATTATCTACTTTGCCGGTTAAGAAGTATTCATCAATAATTTTTATAATTGGCAAAACTGCTGCAAAAGATGGCAATGTGCTGCCAAATGGAAATGAAGCAATTAAATTTTTATTAGAAGCTGCAATGTTTTCTATTTTTTTACCAACTGTAACAAAATAAGAATTTTCTCCTCTAAAATGTAAATATTCTCTTATTAAATTTGTATTTAATCCTCCACATAAACCTTTATCTGGAGAGATAACAATATACAACGTTTTACCAGATGACTTTGAAATCTTCATATATGGACTTACTGAATCATCTGTTACATTGTCTTTTGGTGCCAAACTTTGAGTTACGCTAACCAATTTTGTAACATATGGACGTGCAGAGACAGCAGCTTCTTGTGCTCGTTTAAGCTTGCTTGCTGCAATCATTTGCATAGCACGTGTTGTTTTACTTACGTTTTGTGCAGTTTTAATTCTTCTTCGTAATGCTAATGTATTTGCCATAAAACAAAAAAATCATTGCGAACGTTTCGTCCCAATAGTATTGGGTAACGCAAATAACCTTCGCGTTGTCATAAGTCGCAATGATTAACTAAAAACCTTTTTAAATGCTGTTACCAATTTCTTTAATTCTTCTGCTGTTTCTGGTGTTACTTTTTTACCGTTAGCAATTGTTTCTAATACTTTTTTGCCGTGTGTTCTTGCGTATGCATGCAATTCTTTTTCAAATTTTTGAATTTTTTCAACTGGAACATCATCGGTAAATCCATTGGTAACTGCCCAGATTGAAAGAATTTCCATACTTTCTGTTAATGGTTGGTATTGTGGTTGTTTTAATACTTCTGTTAATCTTTTTCCTCTTTCTAATTGTTGCAATGTTGCTGCGTCTAATTCACTTCCAAATTGAGCAAACACTGCCAATTCTCGATATTGTGCCAATTCAAGCTTAATTCTTCCTGAAACAGATTTCATTGCACCTGTTTGAGCAGAACCACCGACTCTAGAAACAGAGTTACCAACATCAACAGCTGGTCTTACTCCAGAATTAAACAAATCACTCTTTAAGAAGATTTGTCCATCGGTAATAGAAATAACGTTGGTTGGAATATATGCAGACAAATCATCTGCTTGTGTTTCAATAACTGGAAGAGCGGTAATAGATCCTCCACCGTTTTCTTCATTTAATTTTACTGCTCTTTCTAAAAGTCTTGAGTGCAAATAGAAAATATCTCCAGGATATGCTTCACGTCCTGCTGGTCTTCGCAAAACCAATGACAATTGTCTATATGCCCATGCATGCTTTGTTAAATCATCATAAACTATTAAAACATCTTCACCTTTTTCCATAAAGTATTCTGCAATAGCAACTCCTGCATATGGTGCCAAATAAAGTAGTGATGCTGCATCAGAAGCACTTGCAGAGACAACGACTGTGTAAGACAATGCATCCATTTCTCGCAATTTTTCTACAACTTGAGCAATAGTACTTTGCTTTTGCCCAATTGCAACATAGACACAAAGCATTCTTTTTCCACCTTTGTTTGCTTCTCTTTGGTTAATAATGGTATCAATTGCAATTGCTGTTTTTCCAAGTCCTCTATCCCCAATAATAAGTTCACGTTGTCCTCGTCCAACTGGAATAAGAGCATCAATTGCTTTAATACCTGTTTTAACTGGAGTATCAACTGGTTTTCTTTCTACAACTCCTGCTGCAATTTTTTCCAAAGGCATATCTTTGCCTTTTTTTGGAGCAGCTTTACCATCTAATGGTTTTCCAATTGGATTAATAATTCTACCCAACATTTCATCTGACACATTGATAGTTAATAATTTTCCTGTGGTTTTAACGGTATCGCCTTCTTTAATTTTTGAAGATTTTGCTAAAAGAATAATAGAGACACTGTCTTCATCGAGATTAAGAATTGTTCCTTCTGTTCCATCTTGAAAAACAACCATTTCTCCCATCATTGCTTTTGAAAGACCTGAGGCAACAATAACTTCATCGTTTACTTTTTCAACAGTGCCAACGTTGGCAACTTTTGGATTTTCATCAAATTTTGTTAATTTTTTTTCTAACTTTGCAATAATTTCTTCACTCTTCATCATAGTTTTGCTCCACTGCTGCTAAGAAATCGTCCAGTCTATTTTTAAGGGAAAAATCATAGACCATGTCATCTGCCATTACCCGTCCACCAAGCATTAAAAGTTTATCTTCTTCTATCTCTATTTGTCTACCTGGAAAAAGATTTATGAATATTTTCTTGCTTGTATTATATACAGAAGCAGAAGGGAGTGCAACATATATTTTTTTCTTTTTTTCAGCAAGTTTTAATCCTCTAATATATACTTTTAAATCTTTCCTGCTTAAAGAATTTGCAATTTTTGCAACTTTTTTGTCATCCAAAGCATTTTTTGTATAACTAGCCAATACTAATTGGTTAATTTGCTTTTTTCTCATACTTAATTCTTTTTTGAAATCTTTTTACTAAGTTTATTGACAGCTTCCTGCTGTTCTTTGGCTGTAAAGATGTCTTTAACAGACTGTTTTAATAAATCAACTGCCATTGCTGCTGTAGAAACTGCGAGTTGTTTTTCCATTGCTTTGGTGTCTTCTGCAATTTTTGCTCTAGCATCATCAAGCATTTGTTCTACTTGCTTTCGTGCAGTATCTCGTGCTTCTGACATTGTAGCATCTGCCTGGTTTTTAGCGTCTGACAAAATTCTTTGAGCTTCCTCCTGAGCTTTTCGTAAAACCTTTTTTTCTTCTTCTGTAGCTTTTTCTAATGCTTTTGCTGCTTCTTCTGCATTTTTTATACCTTCTGCAATTGTTTTCTTTCTATCATTAAGCATTTTAAAGATTGGCTTATATGCAAATCTTTTTAATAAATACAAAATAATTAAAAAATTAACTATTTGTGCAGCTAGTAATAATGGATTAACTCCAAATTCTTGTAATATATTCATATTTTTTGGCTTGTTAGCCTGAGAGCGCGAAGAATCACACTACTGAGAATTCTTCGCAAAGCTCAGAATGACAAACATTCTAAGTCTTTCACTTATTTTGTGAAAGCGAGAATTAAGGAATAAATAGCAATAGCTTCGGCAAAAGCCATACCGAGTAACATGGCTGGAAGAATTCTTCCAGATGCTTCAGGATTTCGACCTAATGCTTCCATTGCTTTCATACCAATAAGTCCAATACCCAATGCTGGGCCTAAACCTCCAATTGCGATAATAAGTCCACCTGCTACGTTTAATGTAAATGTCATTGTTTAATGCTCACCTCCTTCATTATGTGGCGTTGTTAATATTGCCATAAATGCCATAGTTAACATTGCAAATACTAATGCCTGCACTAATCCTACAATAATTTCCAAAGCCATGAAGGGAAGCGGAAGAATAAATGCAAACATTTGGGAAATAGTTGTTAAAACCACATCCCCAGCAAATATATTACCAAAAAGTCTGAAAGAAAGCGAGACCACATTTGTAAATATTGATAAAATTTCCAAAAGTCCTACAAAAAGAAAAATTGGGTTAAAAGAAAAATATCTAGCCAAATGATGCTTAATACCTATTGTTTTAATTGCCAAAACTTGTGTTGCAATTGTGGCAATAATAGCAAGTGCCAACGTAAAATTAATATCACTGCCCCCTGCTCTTAAAAATGCAATTATTCCTTCTTTTGATTTAAGACCTACTGTTCCAAAGCCTGGGAAAAGAGACAGCCAATTTGCCAAAAGAATAAAAACAAACAAACTCATAAAGTATGGGAAAATACTCATTGCACTTTTTGGAGAAATGGATTCTGTTAATCCGTAAAATCCATCTACAACAATTTCTACAAGATTTTGAAAAGCTCCTGGGATTTTTTTAATATTTTTATTGAGTAAGACAATTCCCGCAATAATTAATGCGTCTACAATAACTATTTCTGTGAGCGTGTTTGTTACTGGAAAACTTCCAATTCGAAACAGGGTCTCGGCTGCAAGTTCAACCATGGCCATATTTTATATGGAAAACTAGGTAAGCGTCAAGAGATATCTACTGAATTTGCGGTTTTTTAATAGTTTGGACAAGAATAACAGGCTTATCATTTTTTCTATCTAACTTTCCTTCTATCATAATAACTGTATCTTTAATGAGCATTTCTTTATATTGTTCAAAAACTCTTGGGAAAACAATACACTCAACAGATTGTCCTTTTTCATCTCCTAAAGATACGAATGCCATTTCTGCATTAGATTTTTTGGTAAATATTTTTTTAACCGTTTCTACAAATCCTCCGATTTTTACAATCATGCCATCTTGCCCTTCTGACAGGGTTTCTAACTCATGAGTAATAATAGATTTAATTGTCTCCAAATACTTTGCATGTGGATGAGCAGTTAGGTAAATTCCTAAAAATTCTTTTTCAAAGGCTAATTTTTCTTCTGGCGTAAAATCTTCTAAATCTTCAAACGCATTATCTGCCGCTACTTTAAGTGGTTCTGGTTCTTCATCTCCAAACAAGCTTGCCTGTCCTTCTTGTTTTTGTTTTTTAATTTTATTTGCCTTTTCTGTTGTCTCCATAAAAGAAGCCAATAAAAGTGCTCGTTTGCCAAACTTATCCATTGCACCCGCCTTAATTAAACTCTCCATTGTCTTTTTATTGACCGATGTTCCATCTACCCTAACACAAAAATCTTCAAAACTTTTAAACGATCCTTTTTGTCTTGCTTCTATAATTGCACTAATAGCAGATGCCCCAACATTTTTAATTGCAGAAAGTCCAAATCTGATTTTTGTATTCTCCTCAATTCCAAACTCGTTATCCGATTTATTAATATCTGGAGGCAGCAAGGTAACTTTTAATCTTTTACATTCTGCAACCGCTTGAGCAATTTTTTCATTTTTTGCTGGCCCTGTTGTCCCTCTGGATTCAGCAGTGAGTAATGCTGTCATAAATTCAACAGGAAAATGTGCCTTTAAATATCCTGTTCTGTAGGCAATAGTTGCATAACAGGCAGCATGCGCTTTGTTAAATCCATATCCTGCAAATGGAGCAATAAGCTCAAACAATTCTTCAGCTTTTTTCTGAGTTAATCCGTTTTTAATTGCACCATTAATAAACAAATCTTTTTGTTTTTTCATTTCGCTTGGAATTTTTTTACCCATTGCTTTTCTAAATTTATCGGCATCAAGCCATGTGTATCCGGCAAGCGTAATAGTTGTAAGCAAAACATCATCTTGATACGTTAAAATGCCGTACGAATTAGCAAGAATATCGGTAAGACGTGGATCGGGGAAAGAAATAAGTGACGGATTATGTTTTCTGGCAATAAAATCTGGGATATTTTGCATTGGACCTGGTCTATACAAAGCAACCATAGCCATAAGATCAAAAATATTAGATGGACTTAGTTCTTTAATATATCTGCGCATTCCTGCAGATTCAAGCTGAAAAATACCGGTTGTTTCTGCACTGGAAAGTAAATCATATGTTGGTTTATCATCTAAAGGTAATTTTGAAATATTAATTTCTACCCCCTGGTTTTGTTTAATAAATTTTAAGGCTTCTTCAATAATGGTTAAATTTCTTAAACCCAAAAAATCCATTTTTAATAAACCAACGCCATCTTCTCCAACAGTATACATATCGTATTGAGTAACAACTTTTTCTCCACCAGATGGTTCTTTTTGAATCGGCACATACTCTGTTAACGGTTTATCAGAAATAACAACTCCTGCAGCATGAATAGAGGCATGTCTTACCACTCCTTCAATTTTTTTAGCAATATCAATTAATCGTTTTGTCTCTGGTTCGTTATCATACGCTCGTTTTAAATCAGGGCTTTGCTCTAGAGCATTATCCAGAGTCATCGAATGCCCTTGCCAACCTGGCGGAATCATTTTAGAAATTCTGTCAGGCCCTGCATATGGCATGCCAAGAGCACGACCAACATCTCTAACACTACCTTTAGCTTCCATGGTACCAAAGGTAATAATTTGTGCTACCTTATCTGCTCCGTATTTTCGAGTTACATACCCAATAACTTCATCCCGTCTGGTATCAGCAAAATCTAAATCAATATCCGGTGCAGAAGGTCTAAGCGGATTTAAAAAACGTTCAAACGGTAATTTAAAGTAAAACGGATCAATATCGGTAATATTAAGACAGTATGAAATAACAGAACCAGCAGCCGATCCTCTTCCAGGTCCAACGCTAATACTGTTATTCTTTGCCCAGTTAACAAAGTCCTGAACAGTTAAAAAGTATGTTGCATACCCTTTTTTAAAAATAACAGACAATTCGTAGTCTAATCGGTCTTTAATTTCTTGTGTTATTTCCCCATATCGTCTTTTAGCACCTTCCCACACTAATTTTTCTAAATACTGTTCTCGAGTCATTTCCTCTGGCACTTCAAATTTTGGCATAATCCATTTGCCAAGAGTAATTTCTACACTGCACATATTGGCAATTTTTACACTGTTTTCTATTGCCTCTGGAACATCTATAAAAAGTCCTGCCATTTCGTCACCAGATTTCATATAAAAATCTGGAGAATCAATCATAGAAAGTTTTCTATCTTTTTCTGTAATGGTTGTTTGTGTTTGAATGCAAAGTAAAATTTCTTGTGCTTCTGCATCTCCTTTATTTGTGTAGTGATTATCATTCGTTGCAACAAGTGGTAAGCCCAATTTTCTTGCAAGTGAAATTAATTTTGGATTGACAACTTCTTGTGGAGGCACATGCAAATGTTTTTGTAATTCAATATAAAAATGATCTGGCCCAAAGATTTCTGATAATTGTTTTGCCCGTTTCTCCGCTTCTTGGTCTTGTCCTGCCAAAAGAGGTTCTGAAATAAACCCGTTAACACAAGCTGATAGACAAATTATTCCTTCATGATGTTCTTTTAGCAATTCTAAATCTGTTCTTGGTTTGTAGTAGTACCCTTCCAAATTCGCCCGTGAAATAATTTTCATTAAATTTTTATACCCTGTGTTATTTTCTGCAAGTAAAATTAAATGATTATACCCAGTTTCTTTATCAAAGCGGCTCCCCTTAGTTATATAAATTTCACAGCCAATAATTGGTTTAATTCCTGCGTCAATGCAAGCTTTATAAAAATAAATTGCACCATACAAAGCACCATGATCAGTAATTGCCAATGAATGCATGCCTAAATCTTTGGCACGCTTTACCATAGCTTTTACTTTTCCGAGTCCATCAAGTAAAGAAAATTCTGTGTGGTTATGAAGATGTACAAAATCTGGCATAAATATTTTTTCGAGCGCAAGCGCTCCTTATTCATAGATTATTGTATAGTCATAAGTAACTCAATGCAAGAAGTAATAAATTTTCGCTTTTACTGAGCAAAACCCATATAAACTAGATATACTCCAACAATAAATATAAACAATAGCATGATATTCATTAGTAAAGGCTTTTTTTGATATTTCTTAATTGTATTTATCGTCAATTTTGGAGAAAAAACTCTTCCAATTCCTCTAATTAATAAGATCCACCCAATAAAAGTTATAATTAATCTAAAACTTAATTCCCAGATATTATGTTGAATTATTAAGAAGATTCCTATAAAAATTTCAAAAAACCCAGTAATTAAAATTGCTTTTGGATTTTTGTATAAATCAAACAATAAAGTCTGATTTTTTTTATTGATTAAAAGCGAAGTAGAAATAATAATAAAAATTAACCCAATTATTTTTGCTAAAAGAAAAGATAACTGCATAGCATTTTAATACTAAAATTAATTTATAAAAAAATCAATGATATTAAGAAGATAATTTTTTGAAGATTAAATAATTAGCTTTTTAAGAGTTTCTTTGACTTTATCTGCTTTTTCTCTACCTTTTAATTCTTTCATTGCTTGACCTACTAAAAACATAAGTGCGTTTTCTTTGCCAGATTTGTAATCTGCAACAACCTTTTCATTTGCGCTTAAAATTTTTTGTAAAATTTCTTCTAACTCTGCATCACTTATACCACTAACCTGTGTTGCTTGTTTTATCTGAGAAATTATGTCCTGTGATGGAACTTTGGCAATATCTATTTTTTTATTAATTATCCAATTTGCAATAGCAACTGCATCTATATCTTTGCCCACTTTTACTGTTGATTCAAAATAATCTGCAGTTTCACTGTCTCTGGTAATAATTTCTGCATTGTACTCTGTAAGCTTGTATTCTTTTACAAATCGTGCTTTTTTTGCATCTGGCAATTCTGGAAGTGTGGAACGTAACGTATCCATTTGTTCTTGTGTCCATTCAATTGGTGGAATATCCGGCTCTGGGAAATACCTGTAATCTGCTGCTTCTTCTTTAGAGCGCTGTGAAACAGTTTTGCTGCCTGCTTCTACAAATCCTCGTGTTTCCTGAGCAGGAACTTCGCCTTTTTCTAAAATTTCTGTTTGTCGTTTTATTTCGTATTCAATTGCTTTTTCTACAAAACTAAAAGAGTTAATATTTTTTACTTCTACTTTGTATTTTGGCAATCCTTTTTCTCCTGTAAGTCTTAAAGAAATATTCGGTTCAAGCCGCATTTCTCCTTTTTCCATGTCTGCATTTGCAACGCCCAAGTATCTGACAATTTGCTGCAATTTTTGCAAGTATTCTTTAACTTCTTTTGCATTTTCAAAATCCGGCTCGGTAACAATTTCAACTAACGGAACGCCACTTCTGTTAAAGTCTATTAAACTTACCGATTCTCCATTTACAAAATCATGAACTAATTTTCCTGTGTCTTCTTCCATATGTGCCCGGGTTATACCAATTTTTTTACCACTGCTTAACGTAATTGATCCATTAATTGCAAATGGTTGATCAAACTGACTTATCTGATATCCTTTAGCTAAATCAGGATAGAAGTAATTTTTTCTATCAAACTTTGAGAAAAGAGGTGTTTCACAACCCAAAGCCATACCAATTTGCACGCACCATTCAATTGCTTTTTTGTTTGGTACTGGCAAAGCCCCAGGCAATCCTAAACAAACAGGACATGTATGTGTATTTGGCTTTTCTCCAAAATAACTTGCAGAACATCCGCAAAACATTTTAGATTTTGTTTTTAGTTCTACGTGTACTTCTAAACCAATAACTGGTGTATATTTACTCATATTATTTTTCATTTGGCATTTTTTTATGCCAATCGGTTACCATTTGATATGCATTTCCAATTTGTAACAATTCTTTTTCTGCAAATTTTTTACCCATTAACTGCATACCAACTGGAATATTATTTTCTGTAAATCCTGCAGGAATTGCTAAAGATGGAATTCCAACCAAATTAACAGTAACCGTATATAAATCTTCTAACAAATTTTGTAATGGGTCATTTATTAATTCTCCAATTTTTCTTGGAAGTCCGGGAATTACTGGCGAAAGCAAAACATCACATTCTTCAAATGCCTTGTCGAACTCAGAAATTAAAACTGTTCTGGCTTTTTGTGCTTTTTTATATAATTTATCTGCGTATCCTGCAGATAAAGCATAGGTTCCAATCATAATTCTTCGCATTGTTTCTTCAGAAAAATTGTCACGAGTATTGCCATATCTTATTCCGTCAAACCGTGCAAGGTTGGAACTTGTTTCTGACATGGCAATTAAATAATAAATAGAAACACCATATTTTAAAAATGGAATACTTACTTCTACTAATTCTGCTCCTAAATCTTGGTATTGTTTTGCAGCTTTTGTAATTATATCTTTTGCAACAGAGTCTAATCCTTGTGCAAAAAATTCTTTTGGCATACCAATTTTTTTACCCTTTATACTTTTTTCTAAATCTTCTGAATAATTATCAACTGGTCTGTGAGAACTTGTACCATCATGTGCATCAACTCCTGCAATTTGTCCTAATATAATTGCCAAATCTTCAACACTTTTTGCCATTGGACCAACACTATCTAAAGATGATGCATAGGCAATTGCACCATATCTTGATACTCTTCCATAGGTACTTTAAGTCCAGAAATATT
>JAKAEF010000131.1 GCA_021820025.1 bacterium
AAAATATATTTTGTTTCCGGACGAACAACATATTGTTCATACATCATCGGAATTAAAACATCGCCGCCGCCAAAAACCAAACTTCCAAAACGATAAGAGTTTTCGAAAAGGTTGAACGCTTTTTTATTTGTCCAGTTTTCTCTTGTGGCTGTTTCTGATAAATATCCGGCAATACCAAACAAGGCAAGAAAAATTAAAAGATTTCCCCATTTTATTTGTTTTGGTTTTTCTTCTTTTTGAGGAATTCTTTTATTACTAAAATTGGTAACAAGACCAGACAAAAGCATTACTACCGGAAAAACCCAGGGTGTTTTAAATGCAAAAAATGTAACAAACGAAGCAACTAAAACAATAACCCGAGTAATAGTGTTATGAACCGCAATTTTAAATAAACGAAAAGTAGAAAAGGTAATAAAGCCAATAGCCATTGGTTTTATGAATTTAAAAGAGCCTACACGAATACCAAAATCATCAAAATAATCTAATAAAAAAGATAGTCCGCCCATAATAATACAAGCGGGAGTCATCCAAATAAGTAAAGTTAAAATAGCCAAATATATTCCACCACGCTTATACCCAATTAAGGTTAATGTTTGTGTAGAAGAAGCGCCCGGCAACATATTACAAAAGCTCATAAAATCCAACAGTTCTGCTTCTGAAATATCTTTTCTTTTTTGAACAAAGGTTTTCAACATCATACCAAAATGCCCCTGCGGTCCGCCAAAGGCAGAAATGCTGTAGAGAAAAACGGCTTTTAAAAAAGGGATGTGACGATATATCGCCATGGGAACAATGTATAGGAAACAATAAAGGAAGGAAAAATTTTTGAATTAAGAAAATGTTATGATGAGTATATGCAAAAAAAGAGCAATTTTATACTATGAAAAAAATAACTTTTTTTATTATATTTTGGTATTTATTAAGCTCTTGTAATTCGGGATATTACAAGCATATAAAAGATTATACATTCAAATCAACCTCCGGACAACCCGATTATAGCAGCTTAAATTATTGGGCAGCACATCCCTTTAAAAAAAACACCTCGGATAGTGTTGCTAAACCACTTAGAAACGATTATGTTAAAGATTCTTCAGTAGATATATTTTTTATACACCCAACAACCTATACAAATAAAGAAAAACAATTTGGATGGAATGCCCCGGTTGATAATGACACCCTGAATGCAAAAACAGATTACACAACTATTTTATTTCAAGCCAGCGTATTTAATGCAGCGGGAAGAGTTTTTGCACCAAGATATAGACAAGCACACTTATCTGCCTATTATCCTCAAACAAAAAGCGATACACTAAATGCAATAGCAGCCTTTGATACAGCATATAACGATATTAAAACAGCCTTTGAATATTATTTAAAACACTGGAACAACGGAAGACCAATAATTATTGCTTCTCATAGCCAAGGAACAACTCACGCAAAAAGATTACTAAAAGAATATTTTGAAGGAAAACCGTTACAGCAAAAATTAGTTGTTGCTTATATTGTTGGTATGGTTATAGAACCAACCTATTTTTCTAAAATAAAGCCTTGTGAAAAACCAAATCAAACAGGATGTTTTTGCGGATGGAGAACATTTCAGGAAAACTATATTCCACCCTTTGTTCAAAAAGAAAAATTTACATCGGTTGTAACCAACCCAATAAGTTGGGATATAGATAAACCCCAAATTCTTAGAGCAGAAAACAAAGGAAGTATTTTATTAAACTTTAATAAATATTATTTCAAAGTTGCCGATGCAAAAATTGAACAAGGCGTATTATGGACAAGAAAACCGCACTTTGTTGGCAATGTTTTTTACAAAAGCAAAAACTTTCATATAGCCGATTACAACCTCTATTATTATAATATTAGAGAAAATGTAGAAGAACGAAAAAAGGCCTATTTTTTAAAATAAAAAGTCCTGCTAAAGAGCAGGACACAATGTAAACATACCCCCCAAATGAAAAATTATTGCTTTATAAATTTTATAGATTTAATAAACCCTTCTTCAAAAAAAGCATTTAATACATAATTACCTGAGCTTAAATCGCCCACATTAAAAGAAAGGTTTTGATAACCGGGATGAACGTTTGTTTCAAAAAGTTTGGCAATTTTTCCTTCTGTGCTAAATACTTTTAATTTTAAAGTAGTATTCTTAACACATTCCACCTCTAATAATAAAGAGTTGTTGTAGTTGGATTGTTGTAATTGACGAATTTGCATTGCTTTTGTTTTACCCAAAAGGAAATAACAGCATAGTATTGACAAAAAAATTTTATCAAAAGCTGCGTCCAAAAAAGAGAATAACAAAAGAGAAGATATAATAAAAACAGAATTGTTTAATAAACAAAACAAGCTTAACAGATTCTTGGCAACTGTTCACCAGTTAAATAGTTTACAAAACGCCTACCACCAATTCTGCTTTTTAAAATAACCTTACCTGCATTTTCTGCAGTTACTTCGCCAATAATTGCTGCACCCGTTCCATTAATATCTTTTTGTAAAAACAAC
>JAKAEF010000021.1 GCA_021820025.1 bacterium
AATAGAAGATAAAGCAACTCGTGGAGGATTGCAGCCATCAAAAGCAACATATGTTAAATAAATTGTATTACCTATTTTTGTAAGCCGCGGATCTTCAATTCCACCGTATCCTCCACCAGACATGTATGCAACTACCCGTTTCCCGTTTGGTAGTTCAAAAGGTTCTCTTGGTATATATGCAGGATTATGCAATCTTTCATCAATACTTTCTCCATCATTACTTGATGCATATCCGAGCATAGAAGTATTATCTTGGCCAATTGCTCTATATAAAAAATGGACTTTGTTATTTTCATGAACTGCAGCTGTATTAAATGTTGCATTATTTTCCCACCAATGTTGCACAACAGGTATAATAATTGGATTTTTTGCAATTTTGGTAAGTTTTGGAGTATGCAACAGTTTTTTAATATGTAAAAGTTCTGAAAATGAATCATTAGAAACCGCATAAACGTTTGGCTCATTTGTTGCAAAATAAAATAATAATTTATTATTACTTTCTGCTGCTCCTAATGGAACAATTGTTTTTGTATCCCACTCCTTTGGTTGTTCCCAAATTGCATGAGAAGATCTCCAAAGTACATTATATGGATTTCCATTTTCAACCAATGCTGCACCTATTAAAAAGTGATTACCTTCTCTCTTTTTCACGGTTACCAAGTAAAAAACTACCGTTCCTGAAGACGTTGATAAAACAGAAAACAGTTGGAGTGGATATCTATCAAAGTGATTCTCTCTTGGAACCAAAATTGTTTTTTTATTTTCCCAAATTTTAAAATCTTTTGTTTGTACAACTGAAATTTCTTTATCTCCAAAAAATAAATCATATCCTTTTTGTTTGTATGGTTTTGCAATAATTTGTGACGTTTCGTTTATTGGTAAAAGATTTTTTTCTGTCCACAAAATCCCATTTTTTGATGAAAAAATATATCCTTTTTGAGAAATAGAAGATTTTGCAGTTAAAAAATAATTATTTTTATTTATTTGAGAAAGTTTGAACTCATGTATATTCCCAATTAAAATTTTTTTTTCATTTTTATCTAAAATTTTTGAGGTTTTTTTAACCGAGTCAAATATGAGCCCATTTATACTCTTTGCAATTTTAATTTGTTCTAAATTATTTGCTGTTGTGTGATATAAATAAATTTCTTTATTGTGTTTGCACACTCCAAAATCAAGAATAACTTTTTCGTTCACTTCGGGCATATCTAATACAGAAGCCATTTTCAGGGCTACAATTAGTATCCTAGCAATGGCCGTGGGGTTCCATGATAATTATCACAATGTATATTCCAGGGAATATACTGTTGCAGTTTTATGCCCTATTTTTTGTCTATTAATACTATTGTAAGAACAAAAAAATATTAATGCAATATTGTTGCCTTTTTGCAAATATAGGTTGTGTTAAAGGGATTATTGATTTAATAAAAATTTAATATTTATTTTATATAAATGTAAAAAAAGTCTTTTTGGTAGCCATGTAAATATTCATACCCACCATTAACCATTGAAGCTGTTAAGGGTGAATATTTATATAAGCCTTTTCCTAACGATGAAAATAAAATAAAGCGTACCCATACTGGATTAATATCTAATTGCATTGCATTAACTGCGCCTGCCTCTTTTAATGCAAAAGCCAGTGTTTGGGGGACTAAAGAAGCTCCTGCCGCATATATAAGATTTCCATTTTTTGTAACCCCAATTCCAGATCTCCATGTATACATACTATTCGTTGTTGTAAGCCCCCATGTTTGCATATTCCACTCAGAAGAACTGGTAACTATTTTGCCGTTTTCTAAAAGCATAGGACCATTTTGTCTAATTACACTAATATCTTTTCCAAATGTTTGATTTGTGTAGTTGAATATTTCTGGTTTTTTATCTGTATATAAGACAAGTGTTGCTAAATTTTTTTTCAGGGGAAGATATGTAGTATTTTGTACAATCATTCCATATTCTCCATCTTTTTTTTGAAATCCGCCATTAAATGCTGCTACTAATTTATTACTGTTAACAATAGAAAGTGGAATTGCTCCTGGCCCTTTGTGTGCTTGTTCCCCTGGTTCCCATGTTCCTGCAGCTGCCGATGCAATTAACTCTGACATGTTCATCTTAACAAGATACGTTATTGCATAATCACGTTTTGGATCGGGTCTGACAAACGTTGTTGCTAAAAATGCAGATGTTGATGAAGGCATAACAACAGACCATTCTCCTTCATGAGGCAGTTTTGGAAATTGCGTTAGTGGATGGATAGTAAAAAGGGTAAATGATGTATCTATTTTTGATTCACTACTGGCAAATTTTTGATTAACTGTTGGTTTTACAAAAAAATATTTAATTTGGTTCATTAAATCCTGAAGAGAAAAAAATTGTGCTTCTATAGAAATTGTTGCCTGACTGCCAATTTTTGGTCTTAAAAATTCATCAGCAAAATTTGCAGCAAAAAATTCATGTGTCTGGACAAAAAGATAAAGTCCAAAAATCACACATATTGCTCCTAAAATTAGAACAAAAAAAATAGCCCCTTGTTTTGGTTTAAATTTTTTCATGGGTATATAGAAGATGCTGTAAACCTATTTTAGCAAGTAATTACTTATTTTCCAATAAAGAAAATATTATAAAAATAACCTGCATTCACTATCATGACAGTTTTTATGATTATGTCTATTTTTCTCTAAAATTTCATCATATTTATGAATTGCTTTTATTGCTTCCTGAGGACTGGTAACAATGGTTAATACTTCTATCTCTTCGTCTCTAATTCTCATTCTTCTTTTAAATTCTTGGATAATATAATGCCAAAAATACCCATATAAAATTAATGGTTTATGATGCCCAAAATATAACCTTGCCAATCCCCACGCCATACCAAATTCAGAAATGGTACCTGTTCCTCCATTAAAAATTATATATGCATCTCCCAATTCCAAAAGTTTTCTTGTTCTTTCAATATAGTTTTCTTCTTTGTATTGTTTATCTGCTAAATTTCTGACAGATTCCCCGTTAAAATCTGTTGCTTCTTTTGGTTCGTAATATACAACTTCTGTTTTCCCTTTTACTTCTTTTGCGCCAAGTGTTGCAGCCTGCATAACTCCTGGTCCTCCTCCATCGATTACGGTTATTCCAAGTTTTGCAATTTCTCTTGCTGCAACTTGGGCACTGTCATAATTTGGATCTCCTGCTGTTCCCTTGCTGCTGCCAAAAAATGTCACTTTTTTAATTGATTTCATATCGTTCTCCAATAAGAGGTAGCGTAACCTCTGTAATTTGAGTTTGTTTTTTTATCTGATTTTGTAATTCTTCCCTTTGCGGATTATCACCATGTGTGAGAAAAACTTTTTCAACATTTTTAATATGTTTAAGCCATTCTAGCAATTTTGGTTGATCTGCATGTGAACTTAAGGAAAAAATATGTGTTACCTGTGCTCTCACAGGGACCTCTTCGTGATAAATTTTTACATTTTTTACCCCTTCTAAAATTTCTCTTCCAAGTGTTTTTTCTGCCTGATATCCAACAATAATAATTTTAGTTGTAGGAAGTGGAAGGTAATTGATTAAATGATGTAAAATTCTTCCACCACTCATCATACCGCTTCCTGCAATAATTATTTTTGGACTTTCCACTTTTAAAATTTGTTTGCTCTCTTCACCGGTTTTTGTTTTTATAAGATTTGGAAAATCAAAAGGATTTTCATCTTTTTGTAAATCTGTATTATAAAATGCTGGATTTTGTTTAAAAATATCTGTAACCTCAATTGCCAATGGGCTATCTAAAAAAACCGGTGTTTCTTGCAAAATTTTATTTGTTTTTTTTAAATGATTTAATCTATGTAAAATTTCTTGCGTTCTTTCAATAGAAAATGCTGGAATAAGTAGTGTTCCGCCTGCATGTTCAATGCTATTTATTTCTTTTTGTAAAATAGTATTTACATCTTCTTCTGGATGTGTAGAGTTCCCATATGTTGATTCCATAACAACAAAATTTGCAGAAGTAATATATTCTGTTGGTGCAATTAAATCTTGTGGTGTATTTCCCAAATCTCCACTAAAGCAAATTGTTTTTCCATTATTCGTAATTTCTATACTTGATGATCCTAAAATATGTCCTGCATTTCTAAAAGTTATTGAAAATTCTCCAACTGTTATTTGCTCATCATATGCAACTAGTTCAAATAACTTCATTGTTTTCTCAACGTCTTCTTTAGAAAAGAGCGGCTGTTTTTTTTCTTCTTGTGCAATTGCAACTTCATCCATTAATGAAAGATAAATAATTTCTTTTGTAGGTTTTGTAGAATAAATTTTTCCCGTAAATCCATTTTGTATTAACAATGGTAATCTTCCGCAGTGGTCTAAATGTGCGTGAGTTACAAAAGCAGCAGAAAGATTTTGCGCATCAAAACTTATTGGTTTTGTATTAATATTTTCTTTATCATCTGTTCCTTGAAAAAGTCCTAAATCAATGAGAATAGTTTGGTTACTATTACCAGTTACTAAATAGCTTGACCCGGTTACTCCTCCACTTGCTCCTAAAAACTGAATTATCTTCATCCCACTTATCATTATATACAAAAGAAATAAAATATTCAGGTATCTTTTTAATGGAATGAGCTATTGACAGGGAAAAATAATTGTGTTTTATAATAAGAGTTATAGTATATGCTCAAACGAGCGAAGGCCCGAAAGACTGGTATAGGATTGTCTACTGCACTTGATGAGGCACCCCTCAGTGTTTTTCATTTTAAAGCGCTTTTTACTTCCGGAATGGGATTTTTTACTGATGCATATGATTTATTTATTATTGGTATTGCAGTTGTTCTTATTAAAGAACAATGGCATTTAAATACTACTCAAGTAAGTTTACTTGGGAGTGCCACACTTTTGGCGACACTTCTTGGAGCATTTGTTTTTGGGAGAATAGCGGATGTAATGGGGAGAAAGGCTGTTTATGGACTTGAAGCATCAATCATGGCTATTGCAGCAATTGCATCAGCCTTTGCCCCAAATTTTTTCTGGTTAGTAATTTTCCGATTTTTGTTAGGTTTGGGAATTGGTGGAGACTATCCTGTGAGTGCTGTTATTATGAGTGAATATTCAAATAGAGTTAATAGAGGATTTCTTGTCAGTCTTGTCTTTTCCATGCAGGCATTAGGACTTGTTATTGGCCCAATGGTTGCATTAACACTTTTAGTGTCTGGAATTAGTCATGATTTGGCGTGGAGAATTATGTTAGGCCTTGGTGCATTACCAGCTATAGCTGTTATTCAACTAAGAAGAAGTATGCCCGAATCGCCTCGATTTGTTGCAAGAGTAAAGGGTGATTTAACAAAAGCGGTTGAAACAATTCACCATTATAGCGCAGGAATTGTTCAAGCTTCAAAAGAGGAATATGGGCCAACAATTAGAAGAAGCTTTAAAGCATTTATTACAAGAAAAAGAAATTTACTTATGATTTTAGGAACAGCAGGCTCGTGGTTTTTACTTGATTATGCATATTATGGAAATACCATTTCTACTCCATTAATTCTCAAAACAGTTGCTCCTGGTTCTGACATTATTAAAACAGCTGCTTGGACATTAATCATTTTTGCAATAGCGGCACTTCCCGGTTATGCTTTTGCATTCTTTAAAATTGATCATATTGGTCATAAAAGATTGCAGTGGCTTGGATTTATCGCAATGGGAATTTGTTTCTTTACTATTGGTATTATCCCTGGTCTTACACAAGCAATTATACCTTTCTTACTATTATATGGACTAAGCTATTTTTTTACGGAATTTGGACCGAATGTCACAACATTTGTTATTCCAACAGAGGTATTTTCTATAACAGATAGAAGTACGGGTCACGGTATTGCAGCTGGAATTGGAAAACTTGGTGCATTTTTGGGTGTATTTATTTTCCCAATACTTACAGCAAAGTTTGCGCTAAATGGAACATTACTTATTTCATCAGTTGCAGCATTTTTAGGGGCAATTGCAACTACTGTATTACCTGAAACAAGCAGAAGAAGTCTTGATGAAGTATCAGAAGAATTAATTGTGATAGAACAAGAACCAAAAAAAAGAAATAAAAAACGTTAATTTCTTTCTGTTCCAAAATATCCTTTTGCAGTTCCGCTATATCGTTGTGTTTTATATGAATCTTCTGCAATTGCTAAAGTTTCTTCTTTTTGTATCTGATGTGCAATTGCAATTACTTCTTCACAACAGACAGTAATTGTTTGCAGGACTGTCGGATATATTGCTAAAAACTCATCTACATCTTCAATCCCTACTTCTTCCATAGCAATTTGTAATTTCGCAGCAGCTAGACGAGTCGCTCTATGAATTACCTGTGCTAATTGTGCTCCGCTAAATCCTTCTGTAGCATCGGCTACTTCTTTCCAAAAATCCGGATTGTGAGCATCAGCAAAAATTACCGCAGTATATCCATTTTCTTTTGATGCATTTCGAGCTTTATCTCGATGGATTTGTAAAATCTCAACTCTATCAGACTCATTAGGATTTGGTACTTCAATTTTGTGTTCAAAACGTCTTCTTGCTGCCGGATCAATTCCTTCAGCATGATTGGTCGCTCCAATAACATAGACATTATCATTATTGGTATGTGCGCCATCCATTTCAGTTAATAGTGCGGCAAGAGCGGTTGTATGCATGCTATGCGCTGTGTCTGAGTCGCGGCTCATAAAAAGACCATCTGCTTCGTCAAAGAAAATAATTACAGGTTTTCCCGTTCTTTTTGCTTCTTCTCGAGCAAATTCAAATAATTTTCTAATATTTTCTGCAGTTTCGTTAACCCACTTGCTTGCCAAATCCTGATAGTTAACAATAACAACAATTGCTCCTGTTTCATGAGCTAATGCTCGTGCAAGTTCTGTTTTTCCGTTTCCACTCGGTCCCCATAAAAGATATCCTCTATCTGCAGTTGCTCCCATTACACGGTGAACTTTGGATCCTTTAATAATTTTTGCCAATTCCCGTAATTCATCTTTAGCCTTAGTGTTTCCTCCAATCTGATCAAAGGTTATTTCGGAATCCTCAATAACCGTTACTTTTTTCCTAATACTTTCTTCTTGAGAAGCTCTTCCCTCAAATATTTTACCAACATTGTAGTTGCTAAAAGCTTTTAGAGCTTCCTCTGTAGTTTTTTCCGGTTGTACCGGTGTTGGTGGCACAACCGGAAATTCTCCTCCTTCAGTCATAGATTCCTTTCTGCTACAAGTTTGTAGCTTACGCATAATAGCAAGAACATACTATAAGTGCTTGATAAGAACATGATAAAAAGATTACAAAATAGGGCTAAATCTTAGATTTGCTGGAGAGAAACTTCGCCTTGTGCAGAAATACTTATTCTTACATTTTCAAATAACAAATGGCCATCGGGAGTTTGAGGAAGCTGTGCTTTTATACTATTTAAATCAAAAACTCCCTCATACGCACTTTCAATTTGGACATTCCCTCGTAAGGTACTATCTGCCAGAAGCACTCTTCCTTGAATAGATAATGCATCCAAATTAACAACACTCGCATGCCCCAATGCATTAATTAAATTATCGACATCCATATAAAATGGATCTTCTACAAGAACATTATTTACTCCAATAGCGTGTCCAGGCCTATTATTGGTTAGTTCCCAGGTGTTTGTGTCTAGGCTAAAATGGTCTGAATATGCCTGCATCCAAAAATCCCATGCATATTTAATTGGAGTAAAAAAATGATCCCTTTGAACAGGATCCAAATTAATAATTCGTAAAAATTGTGTTCCCCCGGATACTTCTTGCCAAATTTGCAGAGCTTGAGGGTCTGCAGTTACAAAAGCATTAAGGCGAAGAATAACTGAAGCAAGTGCTCCTTCAAGCTGTGTAAAGTGTTTTCCTCCCTGGACTTTATCGTTTTCTATTAATTGAGGTGTAATAATTTGAGCAAATCGTTCTTCCCCTAAATAGTCCCTTAATCTCGGTAAAAATTTTCCTAAAAGACCTTCGTTAAATAATGCCACATTAGTATTAAATGGTTGCTCGCCAATAGCATGCGGAAGACCTAAGGCTCTTGTTCTCTCCGTGTCTGCAAGACCAATGTCCTGAAATAATGCTGCCTGATTTGCTTTTTTTGCTTGTGCTAGTTCTAAAATATCTAATGCTTCATGCCCATCAATTCTAGAAGTTCCTAAAATACCTCCCTTTCTATCGCTATCAAGTCTTGTCGTTGTAACCATAACAATGCCTGCCCCCTCTTGTACTACAAAGCCAACCATATCGGGAGAAACAGCATTATTTGTTCCATCTCCATTATAAATTGCATGAACGCGAGGAGTACTTTCTGCATATGCTGTATCTGCCATAGTTTTTAATAAATAGGTCCCTAATTGCCCATGACTTCCTGGAGCAACGCGCTCTCTTGTTAATTGTCCTGTTGCGACATCTATTGTTGGCAGATCTGCCTGCATGATGGGATCGCCAACTGTTGCTCCTGTTGCTGGTTCTGCAAGAAGATCTCCATATGTTTGTGCTTTCGATCGTCTAAGCCTTCCGGCAAGAGTAGTTCCTTCTAAAAACCTTGCAAAAGAAGGATAACTATCTCCATTCAGTAATTCCTGCCAGACAACATTTGCATACTGTCTTGCTTGTGTCAGAAGTCTCAAAAGTTTGACTTCCATAACAGGAACCAAAATATTTTTTCCTTCAAATGGGATTGTAAAAGGCAAATCTGTTCCTTTTGCCCCCAGTTTTGCATCACCAGATCTGCCTAAATCTTTCCAGTGCATTGCCAAAAAGTATGCTCTTCCTACACTTGATCCTGTTCCCCCATCCATTGGATGTACGACAAGCGTTGTGTTGTGAGCTTCATGAGTAAAACGTTCTTGACCCTGAACTTCTGTTGCATAATCAACCATACCTAACTGTTGTCTTTTCTCAGCAGACAACATAGCAATTGGAGTAAATTCTTGACCGATGTGAACAATTCTATCTGTTGGAGTTACAAATTGGTGGTATAAAGATGCTGCGTATGCAAGGTCAGAGCCTGAGGTTATTCCAAGGGCCTTTAATGTTTCGTGTGCAGACTCAAAAGAAGGACCTGCTTCTCTCGGTTGTCCTGGTCGCTCTTTTTCCCTGCCGTTTTGTGATAATGGGGTTGTACTCACAACCACGAAATATACATGAAAATGGTCTTTTTTGCAAGTTAAATTTTAAAAATAAAATTTTAGATCTTAATTAACCGATAATAAATGTTGGCTATTTTAGAGTGTTTTTGGTAAAATTGGTGTATTGCGGGCGTAGTTCACCGGCTAGAACGTCTCCTTGCCAAGGAGAAGGCAGTGGGTTCAATTCCCATCGCCCGCTCTTAATTTAGGAATTTTGCTTCAAATCGTGTTGCCTGTTTTACTCACAGCTTGTAGATGGCTATGAAGTGACAAATACTTCCACCTAAAACAAAAAGATGCCATATTGTATGAGAAAAAGGTAATTTTTTCCAATTATAAAAAATCATACCAGTAGTATATAAAACTCCTCCTGTTACTAGTAAAGTAATAATGTTTGGACTGAGTGCATTATGTAAAGGTTTTATCGCAATAACAATTAACCATCCAAGTAAAAGGTACACTATAACAGTAATAGTTTTTATTCGTTCAAAAAAAATTGCATAAACTGTCATACCTGCAATTGCAACTGACCATACAAGTGCTAATAAAATCCATCCAAACACTCCCCGTAATGCAATTAGTAAAAGTGGTGTATACGTTCCCGCTATTAAAAAGAATATAGCTGCTCCATCGAGAGTTAAAAATACTCTTTTTGCTTTTGTAAATATGAGACTATGAGAGAGTGTTGACATACTATAAAGAAATAATAAGCTTATTGTAAAAATGCATACCCCAATAACGTTCCATATGGTTGTTTTTTCTCGGAGAAAAAAATAGCTTATAAATCCAATAAGAAATAAAATAAATCCTATTCCATGTGTAATACTATTAAAAATTTCTTCTAGCAATTTTGGATATTTTGCCACAATATAAGTGTAACAGATATAAAAGTGTAAAAGTTGGTATTTTTCCTAAAAAAAAAGATTTTTTAGGAAGATAATATCTCTCGTCGTTTTTTATTCAACGCTAGCTAGTGCATCTTGTGCGGCTTTCATGTTTATGTTATAAAAAACAGCCTTTTGATATTCTTCTTTTGCGGCAGAAATATTTCCTTGTTTTTTATAAATATCTCCTCGAAGAAGAAGCGTTTTTTGTATGTTTCCTTTATTTTTTTTTGCCATAAATTTTAAAAGCAAAATTTTATAGTTATATTCTTTCTATCAAAATCTAGTCTCTATATCTGTGATACTTATCACTCTTAAAATTTAAAAATAAAATTTTTTTGTGATATTTTTTACATAAATTTTTTGCAGTGTTTCTCTATGCTGTATATGTGCAGAAAAAATATTTTTATGTAATAGAAATTTGTAGTATATTTATTTTCTGTGTATTTTTCCCCACACAGAAAGTAAAAGCGCAAACAATATCAGGGTTTTTACACACAACAGCAAACGTTATCTTTCATATAGAAGGTTTGGATATCTCAAATATTTCTAATATTTCTCCTAGTCCTGAAATTCATGGACAATCTGGATGGCCTTTTACTATTTATGTCTATTCTGGTTCTACATTTATAAATTCATTTACAGATATAGCAACTCAGATTGCAACTGATTCAAGCAGCCCATTATTTGGTACCTTTCAAAATCCATCATTTAATTTACAGGGATTACCTTCAGGTACTTACAGATTTTATGCAAGTTCACCATTTGGATCTTTGCGTACTCAAATTTTTTCTCCGATTATTACTATAACTGGCGGGCAAAATAATGTTCTTGTCGCTTTAAATACAAACGATCCATCTTTAGAAGAAGTGCCTTATTTTGTTATGGGAGATATAGATGGAGATAATGAAATTACAATAAAAGATTATAGTATTTTAATTGATTGTTATGGTAAAAAATCATTTGATTATGCTTGTCAAAACGATAAGGCACAATTACTTCAAAAGCCTTCATTTAAAAATATGCCGCGAAATTTTTTACCCGGAGATTTTAATGATAATGGCATTGTAGATGGAATTGATTACAATATTTTTTTACGAGCAAAAATTGGAACAATTGGAAAGGGAGGAATACAAAAATAAATCTTATTCATATAGGCATCTATAGGAGATAAAAGTGCTGATGCCAACAATAATGCCTACCATCATATAAAACCCAAAGATAATTAAAAAAGACGTGCGGCAAAAAATTGTGTCATAAATTAGAAGTCACCAAATTAGAATAGATTTTAATTATTTTGAGGTTCTACGGATACATTTGGAATTAAAGATTCCAGACTTGTGTGTTGTGTGTTTGTTAATGCTGTTATATATTCAAGAATTGTGCGAGGGTGTGATATGACATATGAAATTATTGATGGACATTCTGT
>JAKAEF010000132.1 GCA_021820025.1 bacterium
GAACAACCATGCGAGGAAGTGTACATAATGACGTATTTACTCTTAATGAAAACGGCAATATTACTACTAAAACAAATTATGCCGGTGGAACATTAGGTGGCATTTCTAATGGGCAAACAATTTACTTTAGAGTTGCAATAAAACCTGTTTCTACAATTAAAAAATTGCAACAAACAGTTTCAAAAGAAAAACAAGAAACAACGCTAGAAGCAACAGGAAGACATGATCCATGTGTACTCCCAAGAGCTGTACCAATTGTAGATGCAATGTCTGCACTGGTAATAATGGATCATTTTCTTCGCGCAAAAGCATTAAAGGAGTAATATGGATATTTCTCAAAAAACAATTGGTATTATTGGATTTGGAAACTTTGGAAAAGTTTTAGTAAATAACATTTTTCCAAACAATAAAATTATCTTAGTAACAACACAAGAGATTACCTCTTCCGAACATGTAACTGTTGTTAAAAATATTGAAGAAATAAAAAATGCGGATATTATTATTCCAGCTGTTCCAATACGAAATTTTGCAGAAACAATTAAAAAATTAGCAGCAATTATTAACCCACAAACAATTGTTATGGATATTTGCTCAGTTATGGAATATCCAACAAAAATAATGCAAGAAAATTTACCAAATAATCAATTATTTGCAACGCATCCCATGTTTGGACCAAACTCTATTGCCAAGAGAGGAAGTATGAAAGATATGAATTATGTATTGCACAATATTTCAACACCAAGTGATTTTTATGAAGCATTTAAAGATTATTTAAAAACTCTTGGAGTAAATATTATAGAAATAACTCCACAAGAACACGATAGATTATCTGCAAAATCACAATTTGTTTCACTTTTAATTGGAGAAATTACTCAACAGTTACAATTTGAAAAAACAATTATAGACACACCAGGAGCAGAGGCTTTGCAACATGCTGTTTCATTTAGCGGAGCTGATAGACATATTATTGAAGACATGCTTACCTACAATACATTTTGCAGACCAATTTTAGAAGAATTTAAAAAAGTTTTAAGTAGTTTGGAGGAACAAAAATAATGCGAGTATATTTTTTAGGACCGGAAAACTCATATAGTCATTTAGCAGCAAAACATATTATGCCACTGGAAGAATTAATTCCATTAGAATCTTTTGGACAAATTGTAGAAAAAATTTTAGATGACAAAAAAACAATTGGTGTTTTGCCTATAGAAAATTCAATAACGTCTGATATTCATCAGAACATAGATGCACTTTTTAGAAATAAATATGTATCTATTATTGCAGAAACCTATGTAAAAATAACATTACATGTAATTGGACTTGAAGAAGCGACAATGCAAGACATAACAGAAGTGTATTCCCATCCAAGAGCATTAGCACAATGCACAAATTTTATTAAAAAACACCATCTAGCTGTTGATGAAACAACAAGTACATCAAAAGCCAAAGATATTATTGTAGAAAAAAATCTAAAAAATTTGGCTGCAATTGGAAATAGTTTATTAGAAGAAAAAGGCAAAACAAAAATTTTAGAAAAAAATATTGGCAATGATGCAATAAATATGACACGCTTTGTTTTTGTTTCTGAGCAACAAACAATAAATAACACAAAAAATAAAACATCTATTATTTTTAAAGTACCTCACATTCCAGGCTCTCTAGCCAAAATACTCACTAAACTTGCAGAAATTGATTTAAATTTAACTAAAATAGAATCAAGACCTATTCCAGGCACTTCTTGGGAATATTACTTTTGGGTAGATGTAGAAAAACAAAATTTAGATATGGAAAAAGTAAAACAAATATTGGATACTGAAACAACGGAATATAGAGTTTTAGGAACATATCAGAAAGGGGATGTTTACCAAAGTTAATGCCAACTATTGAAGAATTACGAAATCAAATTGACCAAATTGATGAAAAACTTCTTAAAGTTATTAAAGAAAGAATTGCTATTATGCGCCAAATTGGAGAAATGAAAAAATCTCAAAATATTGAAATTCGGGATTTTGATAGAGAAGATAGTAAAGTTGCAATGCTAAAAAAACAAGCAAAAGAGCTAAACATTCCAGAAAATATTATTATGGCAGTCTGGAATGTTTTTTTTGAAAATTCCCTAGAAATAGAAAAATAGCCATGATATACTAACACTGACATGAGTTCAATTGATTTTGACGATATTTTAGGAAGAGGAGTAGCAAACATAATTCCTGGTCGCAAAAAATTAGAAGAATTGCTTTCTTCTGGGAAAAAATTGAATATTTATTTAGGGATAGACCCAACCGCAACAAAAATTCACTTAGGTCATGCGGTACCACTAAGAAAACTTAATGCTTTTGCAAAACTTGGACATAATGTAAAGTTTTTAATTGGCGATTTTACCGCTCTAATTGGTGATACTTCTGATAAAGATACAGAAAGACCGGTTTTAACTTCTGAAGAAATTGAAAATAACTTTTTAACCTATAAAAAACAGGCAGAAAAGATAATGGATTTTTCTTTACCAAATG
>JAKAEF010000022.1 GCA_021820025.1 bacterium
TATATCATATATTGCTTGCTTATGCAAGAATTGGTTTCCTCGTTTTTTTAAATGACTTGTGTTTGTATAGGTTTGGGAGCAAAAGCTCCTAATTGTTGCAATTGGTTTAGACTCACTTGTTGCGCATATGTTTGTGCATCAAAGTCTGCATATGCGCTAAATCCTCCTGTTTGCATAGCAATTTTCCCAGCAAGAATATTTTGCTGCCAGATTGCTGCTTTTTGCGCTGCTGAAGCAGCATGGAACATTATTTCATCTCGAGAGAAAACTGTTTGATTTACCATAGCTAATGATGCCAAAACAAAAACACCTGCAGGACTCACATATCCTTCATCTGTATCGTGAACACTCAGTGTTTTAACAATTGCTTGTCGTTGTTCTAGTGGCGATAATGTAGCTAATCTTTGTGCCATTTTATCTGCAAGTGTTGCGTCTTGAAAGGGTTTTAATGCCTCATAGAAAGGTTCCAGATTTCCTTCTCTTTCATCTTGTCTTACTGCCATATGCTTATTTCGCTTGAATGGTAGCACTTGTATAAAATTTGGTCAAGAAACAAGTCCATTAATTTTCTCTTCTTCCAGGCTCATATTGTAGAAATTATAGGTCTCTAAAAGTAGTTTGTATGTGAAAAAAATGACAAAACTATGTGATCAATCTCACATTTAGTTATTCATAACGAAGCGCATCTATTGGAGAAAGCTTTGCTGCCCGTCGTGCAGGATATATGCCAAAGATAATGCCTACCATCATAGAGACTCCAAAGGCAATTAAAATCGCAACTGGGTTAACGATAAATGGAATGCCAAAAAGAATTGAAACTAAAAATGCTCCGCCTATCCCTACTAAAATTCCAAGAATTCCCCCTAATCCTGACATAACTGCTGCCTCTATAAGAAACTGTAAAAGAATATCCCTTTCTAAGGCTCCAATAGATTTTAAAAGTCCTATCTCTTTTGTTCTTTCTGTTACCGATACCAACATAATATTCATTACACCCACTCCTCCAACAACTAATGAAATTGCTGATATAGCAACAATAACGAGTGTTAGCATGTTTGTTATTGTTTGTATGGTAGAAATTGCATCGGTAGCACTTGCAACGATAAAATCATTTTGATCTTTTTCTTTTAAATTATGTCTGTCTCTCAAAAATGCTGTTACTTGGGCAATGGTATCGTTTATTAAGTTAACATTTTTAACACTAATATCGACTTCTCGGATATGCACCCCACCTGGGATTTCGTTTCGTGCTGTATTAAAGGGAATAAAAATTGCATTATCAAAAAAACTTCCAAACAATACGCTGCTTGATCTGGCAACTCCGACTATTCTATACGTTTTGTTTCCTATTTTTATTTTTTCTCCGATAACATTTGCGTCTTTACCAAAAAAAGTTTCTGCTGCCTTTGCCCCTATCACCACTACTCTTTGGGCTTCGAGATTACTTTCTTCTGAATAAAATTCTCCTTGGACCATATTGGGTTTTAGCATATCCGAAATTTCTGGGCTCATGCCATAAATTAATAGAGTTTTATCTATTTCATTTGCAGAAACAGTTAGTGTTGAAGTTACAAATGCGCCGACTTCTTGAATATTTGTAAATGATTGATTTCTTCGTATTGCATCAACATCTTGCGTTGTAATAGTTTCGGCGCCTCCTGTAAGACTAGCCAAAGCAGAACTGCCTGGATTAATTTGAAAAAAATTTGTTCCAAAACTTGATAATTCATTGGTAACAAATGCCACAGCCCCTTGTCCAATAGAAAAAATTAAAATAACAGATGAAATACCAATAATTATGCCCAACATAGTTAAAAAGGTACGCATAAAATTGCTTCTTAATGCTTGAAATGCCGAAATAAAAAGTTCTTTATAATCCATATTGTTAAAATCCGGTCCCTTCGTCTTTAGTTATTTTCCCATCCAGAATTTGTATTTTTCTATGGGCAAAAGAGGCAATTTTTTCATCGTGAGTAATAACGGCTACCGTACTTCCTTTTTCATGTAAATCATGCAAAAGCGTCATAATTTCATGAGAAGTTGTTGAGTCTAAATTCCCTGTTGGTTCATCGGCTAAAATAATTGCCGGGTTCATAATTAAAGCTCTGGCAATTGCAACTCGCTGAATTTGTCCTCCCGAAAGTTGGTTGGATAAATTGTTCACTTTGTCCGCAATGCCAACTAATTCCAATGCATGCATAACGCGCTCTTTTCTCTCTTGCGGCTTTATACCTGCATAAATCATTGGTCTTTCAACATTTTTAAAAACAGATGTTCGGGGAAGTAAATTGAAAGATTGAAACACAAACCCAATATCTTTGTTCCTTATTTTTGCCAGTTCATCTTGCGTGTAGCTTGTAATATTTTTTCCTTTGAGTAAGTAAGTTCCTGTCGTTACTGTGTCCAATGCCCCAAGAATATGCATAAGTGTTGACTTACCACTTCCCGATGGCCCCATAATAGATACAAACTGTCCTTCTCCAATAATTAATGAAATCCCATTGATTGCAACGTATGCTTCTCCGCTTCCCATAGGATAACTTTTAGTGATATTGATTAGTTGTATCAAATGACTTTTTGCTGTTGTCATAGTCCAAGTAAGCCTGGTCTTGTGGCTGTAACATTGGTGAGAGCAGAAATAATTTGTTGATTTTCTGTTACTCCCTTAACAATTTCTGTTCTATCGAGTCCTTTTACCCCAATAATTACCGGTATGTAGGTTACTGTATTATTTTTTAGAATTCTTATAGCTTTTCCTCCTTGATATAAAACGATTGCTCCATTAGAAACTGTTAATACATTTTTTACTTCTTTAGTCGTTATATCTACATCAAATGTCATACCCGCCCTAAGTTGATTGTCATTGTCATCAACTTGGGCATAGACATTGTATGTAACAACACCTGCAGCATTTTGCCCTATTGAATCAATTCGTAGTACGGTTCCTGTATATGTTTTGTCTTTATATGCATCTGGGAGAATAACAATTTTTTGCCCTTTTTGTATTTTTGCGATGTTGCTTTGGCCAACAGATATTTTTGCAGTCGTCATTGTATCATTGGTTAAAAGAAGCACAGGAGTTGGAGATGGGTCTAGTAAGCTTTGCACTGCAACAGAATCGCCTGAACCAGCAGATATATTGGCAACTGTTCCATCCATTTGTGCTGTAATTGTTGTTGTTTGCGTTGCTTGATAAGCAGTCCAGGAAGATGCAACAGATGCATTATCTTTAGCAATAACCCCCTGTTGATTTTTATACTTAGATTCAGCTGCAAACCAATCGTCTTGAGCAGTTGTAAATGCCGGTAAAACTCTATTGGAAGTAACAGGCGATCCGTCTGAGTTTTGGTACGTAGAATTTGTTGCTAAATCGGTATATACCTTCCACGCTGCAAACATAGAAGACTGTAAGCTATATAAACTTGCAGTATCTGCTTCTAAAGTTGCTTTTGCCGATAAATAAGATGCATATGCAGTTTGTTTCTCCTGTTCAGTGGCGTTACTGATCACTTTAAACAAGTTTTGACCTTTTTTTACCTGCTGCCCATTTTGCACATACATTTCTGCAATATAGCCATTAGTTGGAGAATAAACGGCAGCATCTCCGTTGGAAACAATTTCTCCGGATTCTGATACCACTTCTGAAAGGTTAGTTTTCTGTACATTTTCGAAAACATACCCACTATTGTTAGCGTTATTACGAACAATTACCCCAATTACAATGGCTATAACAACAATAATACCTACAACCAGAAGCTTCTTTTTGAAGGACAATGATAAAAAAAACATTACTGGTTTTGTCAAAAAACCAAAAATACCGCCCATAAAAGATACCTACTATTACTGTAATATTAAAAAAATCAAAATGCAATGATATTTGTTCTGCGCTTATTGCTCAGAAGCTGGATATTAGATATAATTTAGGTATATTGCTGGATCGTCTAACGGTAGGACAACGGACTTTGGATCCGTTTATTCTGGTTCGAATCCAGGTCCAGCAGCCTAAAAAAGGCTTTTATTTTTAAAAATCAAAAATGAAAAGACCAATCTTTTTATCAGTATGGCTAGCTATACTGCTTATCTCTTCTGTTGCACTCACAGTTGATTCCCTCACTTATCTTCCCATGATACGTCTTACGAAAGATTACATTAGTCTTATTGGCATTGTCGCTGGATTTGTGCAAATATGGGCGGTAATTCAGCTGCTTAGATGGAAAAAGATAGGCATTCCTCTTTTATTATTTTCAGCAATTACAATACTGTTAGTAACTGCAGTTAATGAGTTTATGATTATTTCCAATATAAACAAAATTATTGTAAGTATGGGAATGGTTTTGGTGGTCAATATTGTTATCCTTGGGATTTTATATTTGGCAATAAGACCTGTTTGGAAAAACTTCAAATAATTAGGATCACCTATATTTCATAATTCTTATATCTATTGAAAATAAAATAGAAATAAATTTTTATTACTTGCGGATATAAATGATATTACGATTTATCGTAATTAATGGTTGATATTGTTTTAAAACATTGGAAGTAAGTAAAAGCTTTAATCTACCGTTCCATGGAATAAGCAATTTCGGATGAGTAATATTAATTATTTGCTCAAATTTCTCCTTAGTTAAATTTCCCGAATCAATTCTAACAAATGATAGGTCAGATAATTGAGGAGGAGGCATTCTTTGGGTTGTTGTATTTAGGATTTCTTCATCTGTAACAATCTCATCAGTTTGTTTTGTACTATTAGTAATAATATTGACAATTTGTTTTTGATTATTAGGCAAAAAATATTGAGGAATTTTTGTGTATTTTATATATGTTATTAATACAGCGGTTGTACAAATAATTATGCCAATTGCTGCATATATGTTTTTATGTTTATTTAAAACACGAGACAAGAGTATTGAAAATAGTAAAACAAATGGCGCAGCGAGCATGCTAATATGATGAAAAAATAGTGGTCTATAAAAGAAAAAGAAAGCAAAAGAAAGTACAGACCAAAATAAAACTGGCAAAATAGGAAGTTTAAAGACAAATTTATTTTTAATAAAAGTTAAAATTATTGCACTCAAAATTATTCCAAGCAAAATACTATCTTGTTTTAAATATGCAAATAAAAGTGGCGAAATTCTTGCTTTCCCAAATGATGAAAGTCGAAGTCCAAGGACAATATTAAATATCGTAGAAAGTCCAAATAACTGTTGGAATAGATAAAGGAATAATAGTGTAATTATTATAAAAATTAAAATAAGTTTTTTGCCTTGATTAGTAATAAATAAAGAGAAAAATTCAACAACATATTTTTTAATTGTGTATATTTTTTTATTTTGAATAATTCTTTCATCATCTAAAATGCTTATAAGAAGAATAAAAAAAGAAGGAACAAAAAAGAAACTTAATTTTGTCCAGAAAGAGAGGTTAAGAAAAAATATGGAACAAATATACCAAATGATTTTTTTATCTCTTTTAAATAGCAAAAGCATTGCAAAGCTTATTAACGTGAATGCATTCACAAGTCCATCTGATTGAAACGTATGAATTTGATTTGCAAAACTTTGGGAAAGGATTAATAACCCAATAGATAAAATTCCAATCCAGAAATTTTTCAATTCGTACCCAATAATGAGTAATGATATTAACCCCATCATAGAATATATTACTATTGCAAGTCTTGCTGCGTGCAAAGTTTTCCCAAATAATAAAAATAAAGGATATACGCTTAGTAAAAATCCAGGAGGTTGAGAAAGAAATGTTTGTGTATAAGCGGAATGCCCTTTTGAGATTAAAAGAAATGTTGTAGTATAAATTCCTTCGTCATTATCACTTACTGGTTGTTGAATAAAATGAAGCTGAAAAATAAAAAATATTAATAAGAAACAACTTGCAAAAATAAGAGGAAAATCTTTTTTCATACTGCTATTATATAGGGAGTCTATTATACTTTGTTTCAAGTACTATGAATAGCCTAAGAGAAACAAAACAACATTTTTATATTTTTGATATTTTACGAGTGATTTTGATTTTACTTGTAATCAACCTACACATTCGAATTATTACTTATGGTTCTGTAAATTTTTTCGAACAATTTACTTGGTATGCAGTTCCATTGTTTATAGTTTTATCTTTTTTTCTAGGAAGTAAATATTTTTTAACAGAAAAATTATCGTGGAAATTTGTATTAGTTCGATCAAAAAGATTATTAGCTCCTTTATTTTTCTGGTCAGTAATGGGTTTCTTAGTACATCCTAATCTATTTTCTTTCCAAAACTTTTCTCTACAAATATTTACCGGACAGGTAGTAAATGTCTCTTTATATTATTTAAATCTTTTGTTTTTATTTACTCTGTTATTTTGGGGATTAACAATTTTTTCTCTATCTAAGAGACTAATTATTTATCTTTCCCTTTTTATACTTGTTTTCCTCCTTGAGTATTCTTCAATTAACTATACATTTTTTGCAAAACAAATTTTTCCAATTGCCAAAACATATGGTAGGTTTATTGAATTACTTCCTTTTCCAATAATTGGAATATTGTTTGCAGTACTTAATAAGCGCAAAAAAATGTTTTTAGTTATAGTTTTTATTTTATCTACACTCTTATTTTTTATTTCTTATGCATGGAGCAAACCTTCTGATTTTCATTATTCCGGAATTACTTTAATTTTGGGTTCAATTTTTATTTTCTCGCTTTCCCTTTTATTGTCCCCATTAATAGGTAAAAATATAGTAACAAAACTCTTTTCACTACTAGGTAAATATACATTCGGCGTTTATTTATTACACTTTATTCTGCTTGAGTATATTTTAAAAATATTTCCTTTTTTAATAAAGCTTTTAAGCTTATATCCTGTTAATGCATTCATCTGTTTTACAAGTTTGTGTTATATTTTATGCATGCTAACTGATAGAATCACTTTGCAAAAACTTTCTTTTCTTTTTCAATAGAATTTCATTAATAAGCCAAAACTACGTATTTGTATATTTTTTGCTTTTGTTATACTTTATCTATGATTGCTTTATTTTTAATTCTTCTGGGAATCTTCATTAATGGCATTGGAACCGCGCAATATATTATTCTTACACTTAAAGGAAAAATTAAACCGAATAAAGTAACATTTTTTATTTGGTCTATTGCTCCATTTGTTGCATTTCTAGCTCAAACAGCAAAAGGGGTTGGCGTTCAGACACTGATGACCTTAAGTGTAAGTATTTTTCCCTTAAGTATATTCTTAATTTCATTTGTAAATAAGAAATCATATTGGAAAATAACAAAAATTGACTTATTTTGTGGATTGCTTTCTCTCTTGGGATTGCTTTTGTGGTTTCTTATGAAAGAAGCCAATTTAGCAATTCTTTTTAGCCTTTTCTCTGAGGCTTTAGCAACACTTCCAACCATGATAAAAGCATATTCTTATCCAGAGACAGAGAATCCTCTCCCTTGGTTAGCAAGTGTTATTAGTGGATTATTAACGCTTGCTACGCTCGCCTCTTACACTTTTGAAAACTCTGCATTTCCAATTTTATACACAGTAGAAATGTTTCTAATCTTTTTATTTTCGTTTAAAAACAAGAAATGATTATGTATACTGTTTATATTTTAAGAACATCAGCAAATACCTTATATATTGGACAAACCAAAAATTTAGAGAAAAGATTACAAGAACATACTTCAAAAAAAGGAAATGCATCTAAATATTTGCGAAAATTTTCTTCTTTTACATTGGTTTATACAGAAAAGTATGCAACTCTTTCAGAAGCCTTAAAAAGAGAATATTTTTTAAAACAGTTGTCTAAAGACGAAAAGGAAAGCTTAATTTTAAAAACATTTTAATATTCGTATTTTTCGAATACTTTATTTAAATTCTAGGATTTATGCTGAGGTTCAGTGGGTTTAAAGGGCAATGAAAATCTGCTTTGAAAATCTTTCGTAATTTCTGCAATTTGCATCCAAAAAAAAGACCATATCCAAACAATTAATGCCCAAACAAACGGTATTTTAGCAGGCATAAAAAATCCGGTAAGTGCAATAATAGTCGCAATAATTTGTGTAATTGAAGTAGCCCAAATTACTTGGTAACTTGGTAAGAATTTAAACCACCTTTCTTTTGTTCTTGCAACATAGATAAGCATATGACCCGATACTGTTAATTTAAGAAAATAAACAGTTTGGATAACATTCCAAGATAAATGGAAAACATACACCATAAGTAAAAATAAGATAATACTATTTGCTATTCCAGTTGCTCCATACAAGGTACTTAATACAAATCGTTCGGTAACATTTATCTTTGCAGGTCTGTTTGTAGTTTTTACTCTATCAAAGGCCAATGAAATAATTGGAATGTCATTTAACAGTGCAATTAAAATAATTTGCAAAGGAGTTAATGGATATTCTTTATAAATAAGTCCTAGTAAAACTATTGTAATAATAAGCCTAAAACTTTCAGAAATTCTATAAACAGAATATGAATAAAGCCTTTGAAAAATTTTTCTCCCTTCTATAATTGCATCTTTAATAACTGATATGCCATTTGCGAGTAATACAATATCGGCTGTTGCTTTAAGACTGCTTACCGCATTTGCAACTGCAAAACCAACATTTGCTTCTTTTATAGCTGGTAAATCATTTACGCCGTCTCCATTTGTTGCGACAGTAAAATATTTTTTTGCAATCTTTACTAAATGCAATTTATCTTCTGGCAAAATTTCAGCAAATGCTTTCGCTTTTTTATATATTTCTTCTGTAATATGATCCCATCCAATTTTTTCAAGTGTATTTTTATCAATTATTTCTTCTCCCGGTATATCTAAAATTCGGGCAATTTCTGTTGTAATTGCTTTATTATCTCCAGTTAACATAACAACATCTATTGCATTTTGTTTTAGGAAAGCAATAGTATCCTGAGCATCTGGTCTTACTTCATCTGATAGTGCTAAAAGACCAACTAGTTTCATATTTTTTTCTTCTTTTCCGCTTGTGGTTGCAACAGCCAGAGCTCGATATCCTTTACGTGCTAATTCTGAAACTGTATCTTCAAAACTTTTCTTTGTTTTTTTATCCAATTTACAAAGGTTTTCTATAATCTGAGGAGCTCCCAGAGAAATCGCTATAGTTTCTTTATCTTTTTTAACAATAATATTGCTTCTTTTTTTTATAGAATCTGCAGGTGTGTAATCAATAATTTCGTAATCAGAATTTTTAATTTGTTCTTCTTGTGCTTTCTGAATGATTGATTGGCTGATAAGATTGTGATCATCTTTAAATGATGCAAGATACGCATATAAAAGAACATTATTGTTATTATATTTTTCATATGAAAAAATATTTTGAATAATAATTTTATTTTGTGTGAGAGTGCCAGTTTTGTCTGTTAGTAATAAGTTAACATTTGCCAAATCTTCCAATGCAGAAAGTCGCCTTACAATAACCTGTTTTTTGGATAATTCCAAAACTCCTAACGCAATAATAAGCGTCATAACGGTTGGTAAGCTAATAGGAATTCCTGCAATAAGAAGACTTAAATCAAGAGTTAATAAATCAGTGATAGGGTATTTTTGAAAAATAAAAACAAGACTTAAAATAATAACTCCGGTAATACTCATGATTGAGAGAAACTTTGAAATTCGAATAATATCTTGTTCTAGAATGCTTTTCGTTTTAATTCCCTCAACGGACATAATGGTTCTCCCAAATGACGTATTTTGTCCAACAGCAGTTATCTCTATAGTTGCAAGACCAGTTGCTAAAAATGAACCTGAAAATACTTTATCTTGATTCTTTTTATCCTTTGGAAGGGATTCTCCTGTTAATGCTGCTTCATTTGCGGAAGCATTTTTGCTATCTAGTAACCTTCCATCGGCCGGAATAATATCTCCTGCAGCTAATTGAATAATATCTCCAACAGTAATAAGTTTTGCATTTATCCATTCCCATTTTTCTCCACGTAACACTTTAACGGTATTTGTTAATTTTTCATTTAGTTTCTTTATAGCATTATCCGCTTTTCTCTCCTGCCAAATAGAGATTCCAATATTAAGTAAAAGTAATGATAAAATAAAATAGACATCAAAAATTCTATTACTTATGTAAGAAAGAATGGCAGCAGCCAAGAGCATAAGTGAAATCGGAGAAAAAAATAATTGAAATAATTTTTTCCAAAAAGGTTCTTGTTGCTCAGGTATTTGGTTTAGTCCATATTGCTTTAATCTTTTTGCTGCCTCATCTGGAGAAAGACCGTGAAGAATTTCCATATATATTTATTAGTATAGAGCAGTTGTGTGTATGTGTAAATATTAGTTAGTGTCTCTCCCAATGGCTTCTGAGATATTAAAAAATCCATCAGTTTGTAATAATTTTTCTAATTCTAAATTAATTTGTGAAATTAGTTGTGGGCCCTTATATATCATTCCCGTAATGAGTTGAACTAAAGAGGCGCCTAGTTTAATCTTTTTATATGCATCTTTTGCAGAAAATATTCCCCCACAGCCAATAATCACAAATCGTTTACCAAAATGCTTATATGTTAAGGCAATAAGTTGATTAGATCTTTCTTCACAAGGTTTACCACTAAAATTCCCTTTTAAAAATTGTTTTACTTCTTCTTGATTTAAAGTTTTATCTTTTCTATTACTTTGCAAATTTCCTATTATGACACCTTTAGGGCAATGCTTTGCAATTACAGTAAGTATGGTGAGTGTTTCTGAATCAGTTTTAGAAATTGGCATTTTAACAAAAATCGGTTTTTTTATTTTTAATAAATCTATTTTTGATAAAAGCATGTCTAAATGTTGGGAATTATAAAAATCTATATTACCTAATAAATTTGGGCAACTAATATTAAGTTCGTAATAACTATTATTAATATAATTTTTTTCAATTATTTTAAAAGCATTTATTATGTCGTTAATACTTTTTTCTAAATTAAGTTTTTGCAAATTTGATCTCCCTATACTTATTCCAAGAGGAATAATAAATGATTTATTTTTTAACTTTTTAGCGATTATTTTTATCCCTGCATTTTTGAATCCTTTATTAACCATAAGTGATTTTGATTTTGGTAATCTGCCGAGCATAGGAGAAGGATTTCCTTTATATGGGTTATTGGTAACAGTGCCAATAGTTTGAAATCCAAATCCAAGAGTATATAAAATATTTGTTAATTTTGCGTCATAATCAAATCCGGCAGCAAGTCCAATAGGATTGGTAAAGGTAATAT
>JAKAEF010000023.1 GCA_021820025.1 bacterium
CTGATTTTGCATACAGGTATTTCTTTACGGTTTGGGGTCATCCTCCAGTTACTATAGAAAATACCGCTATTGATCCGCAGAGGAAATCTGTTACCAATCAGCTACTTATTGTTTGTGAATCAGAGCCTTGTGCCCCCCTTGGCAATTCACTATGGGAAATTGCAGGTTTTGGCAGAGCAGACATAGCAGGAAAGTGGAATGTATCGGTAGTTACTGTATATAAATTAATTCACTACAAAGAACATGCAATACCAAAAACAACAGCAGCCATCCAAAAATAAAATGAGAGAAGATTTGCGGATGCAACTTTGTCCTGTTTGTAAAACCCCAATGGGAGATATGCCGGGAAGTCGTGATGCATATTGCTCAAACTGTGGTTTCAAAGATCCGTGTTGTGAGTAATTATATAAGCTTTGTTTCTAATGACACAAAAAGAGGAACAAAAGAACTTCTTTTATATAATGCTTGTGCGCGTTCATTATTATAATATGAGTGAACTTCTGCAAAATCTGCTTTAACTTTTTTTGCCCAATCAAAAAATGCTTCAATTAGTTTTGCTCCAATACCTTGATTTCTAAATTCTTTATCTACAATTAAATTTTCCATTTCTACATGTTTGCCTGGACGCCAGGAAATAGGTTTCATAATAGTTGCAGTTGTATAGCCCGCAATTTTTCCGTCTACTTCTGCAACAATACAAATACATCGTTTTCCAGTAATTCTTTGATTGAGATATTTAATTCCATGCTTTGAGTAAGCCCAATCTTTAACGAGTATGGGGTCATAGATTGAATCAGAAATGGTTAATTCTTGGGAGAGGCGTTGGATACTCGTGAAGTCGTTTTTTGTTGCAATTCTTATAACAATATTCATACAAAAAATATACTTGTTCAGTTTATCATAGAAAAACCCCCACACTCAAATGCGCGGGGGTTTTACAAGATTATGAAACAGCAATTATGCTGCTTTGCCAATCTTGTACATTCCTGTACCACAGACTGGGCATTTTCCTTTCATTGCTGGTTTACCATTTTTCATGGTGACTGCTTGAGCATTTGGATCATCTCTTTTTGCTCTGCATTTTACACAGTACATTTGTGCCATAATCTTGTTTCACCCCCTTTCAAATTTTAATATTGAACCAACGGTAGTATGAGTACTCGTTGTTTCAATAAAGAAAAAAGAATAAGTTCTGCAGCAATTAGAAAAACAGTAATAAAAAGTGTTTTAATTAAATCTTGCTTAAGAGAAGCAGAAATAGCAATTGTTTGTTTTTTAGCTCTAATAGTGGTTCCCGAATGGGCGGTAAAGGTATATCCCGTAGTTACCTGATGATGCCCAAGGACAGAATTTTCTACATGATTTTTTAGATTAGGCATGGTTGAAGCAAACGTTACACTATTGACACCTTGGCTGTCAAGAGGCTAATATAAACATACAAACTATATGGAACTTATTTGGACTGTCATTGCAATATTTTCGTTGTGGTTATTAATTCTTACATTTGTTTTCTTTAGATTATCGGCACATTACAATAAACTTATTAAAGGAGCAAATAACAAGTCATTACAATCTTTACTAGAATCTTTGCTTAAGGAAACCGATATAACAAAAAAGGATATTGCTTTCTTAAAAGAGAGATGTGATACAATAGACCAAGACGGAAAATTACATATTCAAAAGATCGGTTTATTGCGTTTTAATCCGTTTAAAGACACGGGAGGAGATCAAAGCTTTATTCTTGCATTAGTTGATAAATCCGATACAGGTGTTGTTATCTCTGGATTATATTCAAGATCAGGTACCAGATGGTATGCAAAAACTGTTAAAAACGGTAAAGGAGTAGCACACGAGTTATCAGATGATGAAAAACGTGCCTTACAAGAAGCAAATAAAGGCGTAAAATAAATCCATGAAAAAAAATTTAGTTTATATTGTTGCTGTTGTTATTTTTGTTTTAGTGGCAGGTGGATCATATGTTCTTTTTTCCAAAACAGGAAATAAAGTTATACAAACTTCATTACCAGATGTAAAAAAACTTTCAGATGGTTCTTTGCAATTTGACCAATCTCTTCCAAAAACTCAAGCTTGTCCATTAAATGGCGTTAAATATTCAACCCAGCAAGAAGCGTGGTGGCAAAAACATGCTCCTTTGGGAATTATGATTGAAAACAGTACCGATGCCAGACCTCAGTCAGGTCTTTCGAATGCAGATATTGTATACGAAGCAGTTGCAGAAGGTGGAATTACAAGATTTTTGGGAATTTTTTATTGCCAAGACGCACAAGCTGTTGCTCCTGTTAGATCAGCTCGTGTGTATTATATTAATTGGGTTTCTGAATACGGATCAAATCCTCTATATGCTCATGTGGGTGGAGCAAATACTCCTGGACCAGCCGATGCATTAGGGTTAATTACAAGTCTTGGATGGGATTCTTACAATGACCTTAATCAATTTGCCATTGGGTTTCCAACCTATTGGAGAGACTACAACAGATTAGGGCATACAGTTGCAACAGAACATACAATGGTTACAACAACAACAAAATTGTGGGATTTTGCAAAGACAAGAGGGATAACAGATGTAAACAAAAACGGAGTTGCATGGGATGCTAGTTTTGTGAAATATGCATTTAAAGATGATGCTCCATTAGCACAAAGACCTCAGAGCCAAACAATTCATATAGATTTCTGGTCAGATCCAGCGTACGCAGTTGACTGGACATATGACAGGGCAAATAATCAGTACTTAAGAAATAATGGCGGAGTAGCACATATTGATTTAAATACTAAAAAACAATTAACAACAAAAAATATTGTTGTTATGTTTATGAAAGTATCAAATGTTGATGATGGTTATATGGATAATGAACACCAAGAATATGGTAATATTGGGAGCGGCAAAGCAGAAGTATTTATGGATGGAAAAGAAATTAAGGGCACTTGGAGAAAGGCATCTAGAACATCCAGAACACTTTTGTATGATGTTGATGGGAATCCAATTACATTTGATAGAGGAACAATTTGGTTTGAAGCTCAACCATTAGATGGTGTTGTCACAGTCAAATAACTGCTCCTATCAAACACAATACTTGTTCGATATGCTATAATAGGTGAAATTTGTATGTTATCAGATTTTATTACTTCACAATCTCGTATTAAATTACTTACTGTTTTTTTAACTTCCCCATATGAAATGTTTCATGTTCGAGAACTTGTCAGAAGAACAGGAGACGAAATCAATGCCGTAAGACGAGAACTTGCTTTCTTAGAAAAAAAAGGAATACTTACAAAAGAACCAAGAGCAAACAGAGTATATTATTCTTTAAATAAAAGTTATCCGTTTTATTTTGACCTATTAAAACTTGGAGCAAAAACAGTTGGATTAGGAGCAGATATTATAAAAAATAGAGTAAAACTTGGAAAAATTAAATACGCAATGCTGTCTGGTGCATTTGTGAGACGTCTTAAAGATAATCCAGAACAGGTAGATTTTTTACTTGTTGGTACTGTCGTTTTGCCAGAAGTTGCACTTTTAGTAAGAAATGAAGAAGCAAGACTTGGAACAGAAATTAATTATACCGTTATGACAGATGATGAATTTGATTTTAGAAAAAAAAGAAATGACCCTTTTGTAAAAAGCATTCTAAGCGGCTCCAGGGTAATGCTTTTAGGTGACGAAGAGAACTTGCTGGCATGAAGAACCATCCAAGATTTATTTTATGGCTAATCATTTTTTTAACTGCTTTTGCAGTTATAATTGATATGCCGATAACAAAACCTTGGCGTATCCAAACTCCAAAATTGCCGGGAATTAATAGAAGCATTTCTTTTACACTTCCATTTTATGGTTCAACAATAGATTTACATGTAGGTAATTTTAACTTTATTCAGCAATTCCCATTTAGAGAAGGTTTGGATTTAGCAGGTGGGACAAGTGTCACACTTAAAGCAGATATGAAAAATGTCCCTCAAGCAAATAGAGCAGATGCTCTTGAGGCTGCAAAACTAGTTTTGGAAAGACGTACAAATTTGTACGGTGTATCAGAACCAACTATTCAAACAGCACAAGTTGGTAATGATTATAGACTTATTGTAGATTTACCAGGTATTAATGAAAACCAAGCAGTAAGTTTAATTGGGACAACAGCGCAGCTTTCTTTCTGGGAGCAAGGTGCAAGTGGTTCTGGAAAACTTCGAAATCCTGCAACACTTCCTTTTGGAGTACCGCAAGTTTTGGGTACAGATGCACAAGAAACAAATTTAACAGGAAAAGATTTACAAAGTTCATCTGTTACCTTTGACCAAAATACCGGGAGTCCGCAAGTTCAATTGCAATTTACCTCAGAAGGAGGCAAAAAATTTGCTGAAATAACACAAAAAAATATTGGTAAAGTAGTTGCAATTGTTTTAGATAATCAGGTAATAGAAGCACCTGTTGTTCAACAAGCGATAACAAATGGAAACGCTGTCATAACGGGATCATTTACCCAAGATCAGGCAAAAACTTTATCTATAGAATTAGAAGCTGGTTCATTGCCTGTTCCATTAACAATTTTAGAGCAGCAAAGCATTGGAGCAACGCTTGGAGCACAAAGTGTGAGAGATAGTTTATTTGCAGGAATCTTAGCAATTTTGGTAATTGTTATTTTTATGATAGCCTTGTATAAACGATTAGGAGTTGTTGCTAGTTTTGCATTAGTTTTGTATACGCTTTTTGTTTTAGCAATCTTTAAAATGATTCCTGTAACATTAACACTTGCTGGAATTGCTGGATTTATTTTATCTATTGGTATGGCAGTTGATGCAAATATTCTTATTTTTGAAAGAACAAAAGAAGAAATACGAAGAGGAAAAACAGCCAATCAAGCAATCGAATTGGGTTTTTCAAGGGCATGGCCATCAATTCGCGATTCAAATATTTCAACGCTTATTACAAGTTTTATTTTATACCAATTTGGAACAGGAATTGTCAGAGGGTTTGCATTAACATTGGCAATTGGAGTTATTGTTTCTATGTTTTCAGCAATTATAGTAACGCGAACATTTTTACGAATAGTAAATAGGAGTTAAATTTATGGATATTATAGGAAAGAAAAAATGGTACTTTGCAATCTCATTACTGGTTATTATACCGGGATTAATTTCCTTGTTACTTTTTGGATTGAAATTATCAATTGATTTTACTGGTGGTTCAAGACTTACTTTATTGTTTCCCCAAAATGTAAATAACCAAACAGTTACGGCTGTAAAACAATCATTTACACAGCAGAAAGTAGAGGTTGCCAGTATTCAGCCATCCAGTAATCAATTAATTATTAGAACTGCGCCTTTATCTTCCCAGACACACGCAATTATTTTACAAACAATTACGAAAGAATTTCCTAAAGTTAAAGAAGAAACCTATGAAACAGTTGGTCCAACAATTGGAAATGAGACCACGTCAAATGCAGTTAAAGGTGTTTTGCTTGCATCTGTCTTAATTGTTTTATATATTGCATGGGCATTCCGAGAAGTACCAAAACCAGCAAGTAGCTGGCGCTTTGGAATTTGTGCAATTATTGCGCTTTTACATGATGTTTTAGTTGTTGTTGGCATTTTTTCAATTCTTGGACATTTCTTTAATGTCGAAGTAGATAGTCTTTTTGTAACAGCGCTTTTGACAGTTATTGGATTTTCTGTTCATGACACAATTGTTGTATTTGATAGAATTCGAGAAAATTTAAAGAAAAATATTTTAGGATCATTTGATGAAGTAGTAAATGATTCAATTTTGCAAACAATGACACGTTCACTCAATACATCTTTAACAGTTGTTTTAGTTTTATTCACATTACTTTTATTTGGAGGAGAAAGTACTAAATGGTTTATTGCAGCATTATTAATTGGTGTTGTTAGCGGAACATATTCTTCTATTTTTAATGCCTCTCAACTTTTAGTTGTCTGGCATGATTGGTCTATAAAAAGAAAAAAGAAGTAATTATTGAGCTAAAGATTCTCTTACAATTCTACTAACTAATCCGCCGTCAGCTTTTCCTTTAATTTTTGGAGATAAAAATCCCATAACTTTTCCCATGTCTGATGGAGCTGTTGCACCAACTTCTGCAATTGCATCTTTTACTAAATTTTTAATTTCTTCTTCTGTTAATTGTTTTGGAAGATATACTGCTAAAAGTGCCATTTCTTCTTTTTCTTTATCTGCTAATTCTTGTCTTCCGGCTTTTTCAAATTGTTCTATGGAATCTTTTCTTTGTTTAACCTGTTTTTCTATAACAGCTAAAACATCTTCATCTGTTGCTTCGTAGCCTGCGCCGCCTTTATTAATTTCGTAATAGGTAATAGCAGATAACAACATGCGAAGAACAGATTTTTTTAACTCGTCTCTAGCAATCATGGATTGCTTTAATTCGTCTTGCAGTTGTTGTTTTAACATATGTCTATTATAGCAAATACAAAAAAAAGATGTATTTTAATGCCAATTTATTGGTGTTAGACCATGTTTTTCTAGATATGCATTGCACTTAGTAAAGTGATGATTCCCAAAAAACAATTTTTCAGAAAAAGGGGAAGGATGTCCCGATGATAATACTAAGTTGTTTGACTTATCAATTATTTCTCCTTTTTTTTGAGCATATTTCCCCCACAACATATAAACAACATGTTTTTTATTTTGACTTAGTTTTTGAATAACCTCATCGGTAAATTTTTCCCAACCCATTCCTGCATGAGACGCAGGTTTGTTTGCTAAAACAGTTAAAACACTATTTAACAATAATACTCCTTGCTTTGCCCATCTTGATAAATCCCCAGAAGGATTTGGGGTGATTCCTAAATCACTATGAATTTCTTTGTAAATATTTTTTAAAGACGGGGGAAGAGATAGTCCTTCATTTACAGAAAAACAAAGTCCATTCGCTTGTCCTTTTCCATGGTAGGGATCTTGCCCTAAAATAACTACTTTTACTTTATCAAATGGACATAAATCAAAAGCACGAAAAATGTCTTTTGGAGGAGGATAAACTGCTGTTTTTATATATAATTCATGAATATGAGAAGCTAAATTTGTCCAATATTCTTGATTAAATGTGTCTTTAAGTTCATTTTTCCATTGTGCATTTATTCGAACATCCATATTATTGTCTAATTTCAGAAAGCCTTTTTAATAGATAATCTCTTCTATTTTTTGATAGATCTTCATCTACTTCTTCAAATAATTTTTGCAAAATAACTCCAACTTCTTTTCCAGGTTTCATATTTAATTCTTTCATAACATCTGTTCCGTCAACTGCTAAATCGTTAATAGAAAACGGAGCAGGTTTTAGTTGTTCTTCTATTCTCTCTTTAAATTTTTTCAATCTCCAGCTTTCAGCTTTTTCTTCTGCAATGCCGCTGCCAAGTCTGTCTCCAATTCTCAAATCCATCATGTCTCGGACATTTTCTACACCAATTCTTCTTATAAATCGTCTAACAGCGCTGTCTGTAATATGTTCATCAACACTAAACATATGCCATCTGATAAGATTAACAATTTTATTTCTGTCTTTTTTTGAAAAATGTAATCTGTTACAAATTTCATATGCCAATCTTGCTCCGGCAATTTCGTGATTATAAAAAATGACCAATCCATTTTCGTCTTTTCCTACAACTCGTGATTTTCCAATATCATGTATTAGCGTGGCAAATCTAACAATTGGATCTTTGGATGGGCAAAACTTGAGTGCTAAAACATTGTGAGTGAAAACATCATATACATGATGCCTGCCAGGTCTTGCTTGTGATAATTTAATTCCTTCCATTAATTCTGGCAAAATATATTGCAGTAAATTTGCATTTTTTAACATCATGACTCCTTCATACGGAAAATCACTTGCAAGAATTTTTAAAAATTCATCTCGAATTCTTTCTCCAGAAATAAGAGGTAACAACATTGCGTCTTCTTGAATAGACTTCCACGTTGTTTCTTCAATAGCAAATTCAAGTTGCGTTGCAAATCTAATTGCACGAAGCAGTCGTAAGGCGTCTTCTTTAAATCGCTTTGAAGCGTTTCCAACAGCCCGAATAAACTTATTTTCCAAATCTTTTTGTCCATCAAAATAATCAATAATTTTGTTTTCTTCTATGTCATATGCCATTGCATTAATGGTAAAGTCACGACGTTCAACATCTTCGTTCAAGGTTTTTCCCCACTCAACACCAGATGGATGACGACTGTCTGTATATTCTCGTTCTGTTCGATATGTTGTTACTTCTACAACTTTATCTTGTTCTTGTATTTTGACTGGTATGCCAACAGTTCCAAAAGTATTGTCATAAAACCCATTTGGGAATACTTTTAAGATTTGTTCAGGAGTTGCGTTAGTAGTTAAATCCCAATCTTTGACGACTTTTTTTAGACTCATGTCTCGTACACATCCGCCGACTAAATATATCTCAAAACCTTCATTCTTAAACTTCTGGTAAATTTCTCGAATTTGTTCTGGCACTAATTGTTGCATACTGGTAAAATTATAGCATGAAGAAAACAAGAAAATGGGACATTCTTAGTTCAAAAGAAATCAGCTCCATGGAAGATGTAGTTACTGCAGTTTTGCAGAATAGAGGGTTGATAAAAAAAGAAGATATTGAGAATTTTTTACATCCTAAATTATCTGATGTAACTATTGAATCAGTTGGTATAGATACAGAACAATTAAATAAAACAATAAATAGATTAAAAAAGGCAATTAAAGAAAAGGAAAAAATAATTGTTTTTGGAGATTATGATGTAGACGGTATAACCGGCACTGCAATTTTATGGGAAACACTCCATAGTCTTTCTGCAAATGTTGTGCCTTACATTCCACATAGAGTAGATGAGGGATATGGGTTGTCTATAAAGGGAATAGATAATGTTTTAGAGCAGAATCCCGATACAAAAATTATTATGACCGTTGATAACGGTATTGTTGCCCATGCCGCAACTGGTTATGCAAATAGTAAAGGAATTGAGATTATTATTACAGATCATCATACTCGTTCGGAAACAGCACCAAATGCATATGCAATTGTGCATACAACAAAATTGTGTGGAGCAGGAGTTGGTTGGATGTTATCGCAAGCATTAAAAGGCAAAAAAGATACAGAGCACTTAGATTTAGTTTCTCTTGCAACGGTAGCTGATTTAGTTCCATTAACTGGTGCTAATAGGGCAATTCTTAAAAACGGATTGCCATTTTTACAACAAACAAAACGAATTGGGCTTTTGGAATTATTTGCAGAAGCAGGAATAAATCCAAATATAATTGGTGTATATGAAATAGGACATATTATTGGGCCAAGACTTAATGCAATGGGAAGATTGGAAAGTGCCATGGATAGTTTGCGCCTTTTATGTACCAATGATCCAAAAAGAGCTCGTCTCTTGGCAAGTCAGTTAGGAGTTACTAATAAAGAAAGACAATTACTAACACAAGCAGCAAGTATGCATGCCATAGAACAATTTAAAACGCATCTAAAATTAAAAAATGTGTTGTTTATTGCCAGTGAAACATATGAAGAAGGAATTATTGGCCTTGTTGCAGGGAAATTGGTAGAAGCATATTATAGACCGGCAATTGTTTTATCTATTGGAGAAAAAGTAAGCAAGGCATCTGCAAGATCTGTTAGTGGGGTAAACATTATTGAATTTATTCGTAGCAGTTCCGACTTATTATTAAATGCTGGAGGTCATCCAATGGCAGCCGGATTTTCTGTAGAAACAGAAAAAATTACTGTACTTAAAGAAACATTAGAAAAATTAGCAGAAGAAATTATTACAGAAGAACACTTAACACCAATTCTAAAAATAGATGTAACTTTACCCTTAAAATTAATTTCCCAAAAACTTTATGATGCAATTTTGCAATTAGCTCCATTTGGTATGGCAAATACACAACCTGTTTTTGTAAGTAAAAAAGTTACTTTAGAAGATATTCGACTTATTGGACAAACAAAAAAGCATGTAAAGTTTAAAATTATACAAGACAATTCAATTCCAATTGATGCAATTGCATTTAATATGGCAGATGTTATTAATCAGACAAAAAATAATAAAACAGCAGATATTGTGTATACAATAGATGAAAATGAGTGGAATGGAAGAAAAACAATTCAGTTAAAAATTAAAGATATTATGTTCTAGTTTTTTTAGCGAGAAGATGATAAATATGAGAGCCCCCTCTTTCTCCACTCTTTGCAATTTTTTTAGAAAAATGGGTCATCACCCTTGCTTTTGCTTCATCTGGTGTTAATGGTGTTAGGACAACATTAAATTGCGCTTCTCTTGCTGCTTTTGCCATATTAAGATGGGGATTATCAAAATGCACTCTTCTGGTTGAAGATCTAATAATTCTTGTGTTATCTGCATCAAAGTCTGAAATAACATGAACACTTCCTCCTGGTCTTAATATCCTGTCCATTTCTTGCCACAATCCACTTCTTCCACTTATAAGAGCATATAAACCTGAATAATGGGGGAAATATATTTCTATTCGATCAAATTGTTGACCTTCAAATGGTAATCTTTCTCCCTTTTGTACAAAAATATCAAGTGTCTGTAGGGCTAAATTAGGAGAAGAGTAATTCCTTTCACATATTTCTAATGCTAAGGGGTTAATGTCTATGCCTAATCTAAATACTCCTTGCGCCTTGTCTTGTGCTAAATAACTCCCTCCAATACCGATTCCAATATCCAGCACGTATGTTCTTGCTGTTTGGTGCTCAGTTATATTTCCAATTGATTCTGGTGTTGCTCTTGCTATCATATTCCAAAAAAAATCTCCCGTTCAAGTTTTTTTGAAGGGAGACTGCATTGTCTTTTTACACGCAATTTTCTCCCTCTACGTAAGAAGGATAGGAGCGTATATAAATCGAATTATGTTTTTTGTCATATTGTTATGCATTTCTTAAGTATGGCTTTGGTGCTTTTTTGCCATCATTTTCTCTTTTTGCTTGCAGTCTTTGTAGATTACGTTCACTCTTGGGCAACTTATGTCCTCCTGCTGTCCTTCTTCCTTGTAGAGCAAAAGGAACATCATAAATACTTACTCTTCTAAGGGTCATTGCTGTTCTTCGTAAACTTTCAAAATCCATATAGTCTCC
>JAKAEF010000024.1 GCA_021820025.1 bacterium
CTACCGATAGTGAACTAGTACCGTGAGGGAAAGGTGAAAAGCACCCCGGGAGGGGAATGAAAGAGACCTGAAATTATTGGCTGACAAGCAGCGAGAGTGCAGTAATGTATAATCGCGTGCCTATTGAAGAATGAACCGGTGAGTTATTGTTTGCAGCGTTTAGCCTAAGTTATTAACGTAACGCAGGCACAGTGAAAGCGTGACCTAATTGGTCGACTAAGTTGCATGCAATAGACCCGAAACTGAGTGAGCTAACCTTGAGCAGGGTGAGTGTTAACGAAAGTTAACAGGAGGCCCGAACTCGTATCCGTAGCAATGGGTTGAGATGACTTGAGGTTAGGGGCAATATGCCAAACGAACCTGGAGATAGCTGGTTCTCCCCGAAATATATTTTGGTATAGCGCAATAGTAAGGCTCTTTGGGGTAGAGCACTGACTGGTTATTGGCTTCGCAAGAGGTCAAAACCTATCAAACTCCGAATACAGAGAGTAAATCTATTGTAGTTAGTCATGTCGGGCTAAGCCGATGTGTCTAAAGGGAAACAACCCAGACTCCCATCTAAGGTCTCTAAATAAAGACTAAGTTTTTAAGGAAGTCATTTACCACAGACACCCAGGAAGTTGGCTTAGAAGCAGCCATCTTTTAAAGAACGCGTAACAGCGCACTGGCGGATGGTAGATGGCGCCGCAAATTTCGGAGGATAAGTCTTTTACCGAAGATGGAGAATCGATTTTATCGATTGGTAGGGGAGCGTTGTAAGGACAGTGAAGCCGTACTGTAAGGTATGGTGGAGTGCTTACAAGTGAGAATGCCGGTATGAGTAGCGAGAATATGGTGAGAAGCCATATCGCCGTATGTACAAGGTTTCCTCAACAATGTAATTCAGTTGAGGGTTAGTCGGCCCTAAGGGTGTGCCTCAGTAAAAGGGGGTGTAACCTGATGGATAAGTCGTTAATATTCGACTACAAGGTGTAGTACGTATAAGGGTGGGACGAAGTTGGATACGCTGAGCAATCGCAAGATTGTGCTAAGCAGTAAGCAAGATGTGATTGGAAAACCCGTCATGTTGTTTATGTAAGCTGTTATGGAGAGCTGGTCGAAAGATTGGTAATTCAGCTGACTTCAGTTTCCGAGAAAATCATCATTATGTCTGCCGCAAGGTCTGACAATGCTACATTATTACCGTACCGTATAACCGACACAGGTGTACTTATCGAGAAGATTAAGGCGATCGAGAGAAGGTGGATCCAGGAACTCGGCAATAAAGCTAGGCGTAACCTTTGGGAGATGCCTTGCCTTCTATTAATTTAGAAGGTCGCAGCTAACGAGTGCTTACCGACTGTTTATCTAAAACACAGGTCCCTGCAAAGCTGAAAAGCAACGTATAGGGGCTGACACCTGCCCAGTGCTAGTAAGTCAAATGTCTCTGATAAAGCAGCAATGCCTAGTCTAGGACATAAGCTCTAGTGAACGGCAGCAGTAACTATAACTGTTCTATGGTAGCGAAGTTCCTTGTCGGGTTAGTTCCGACCCGCACGAAAGGTAGAACGAGTGAGCAACTGTCTTGATCCACTACTCGGCGAAATTGAAATGGCCGTGAAGATGCGGCCTAGTGATGCATGGACAAAAAGACCCCGGGAGCTTTACTGTAGCTTGGCATTCGCGAGTTTATTTTATATGTTTAGTATAGGAGGGAGTCTTCGGACAATAGTGAAATACCTCTCTTTGAGATGAACAAGCGTTACCTTTATGCCACATAAAAATCTGGCAAGGGGACAGTGTCTGGTGGGCAGTTTAACTGGGGCGATTGACTCCTAAAGTGCAACGGAGTCGTACAAAGGTTGGCTAATCTTGGATGGAAATCAAGATGATAGCGCAAATGCAAAAGCCAGCTTGACTGTGAGACTTACAAGTCGAACAGGGACGAAAGTCGGTATTAGTGATCCTCCGCAGCTTAGTGGTAGGCTCGGAGCTTAACGGATAAAAGCTACCCCGGGGATAACAGGCTGATCGCATCCAAGCGTCCACAGCGACGATGCGGTTTGGCACCTTATATGAAAATATCGGGGCGCCTGCAAAGTGATTTGCAAGCTTGGTTTTTCTTATCAATTGAACCGTTTGTATAAGAAAAATAGAATTTACTAGTCAAAATCGGTGGACTCCTAACAGTTAGTTGGGACAATACCGAGGGAAGTATGTTTAAAAAACATACCCTCTATCGACTTGACCGAAAGGTCAGATAGAAGTTACTTATAGGCAACTATAAAATTTACAACTTCTATAAACGACTAGCTCTTTACACCACGTAAAGATGAAGGTATAGTCAGTGCTTTTGGTAACAAAAGAATATACAGCGATGTCGGCTCATCCTATCCTGGGGCTGGAGAAGGTCCCAAGGGTCTGGCTGTTCGCCAGTTAAAAGGGTACGCGAGCTGGGTTCAGAACGGCGTAAGCCAGTTCGGTCTCTATCCTGCATCACCGTCGGAAATTTGAAAGGAGTCGTCCCTAGTACGAGAGGACTGGGATGAAGGAATCCCTGGTGTGTCGGTTGTGGGTAACCATTCCTGCAGTGCCGAGTATCTATATTCCTACCTGATAACCGCTGAAAGCATCTAAGTGGGAAGCAGCCCTTAAGATAAGATTTCCATTGTCGCAAGACATGAAGACCCCTTGTAGATCACGAGGTTGATAGGTTGGCGATAGAAGTACAGCAATGTATTAAGTCTACCAATACTAATGGTCGAACGAGTAGATTACAATTTTCCAAGATTCTTCTTTTCCTTACTTTCTAGAGAGTTTCAACTCTTTAACAAGATATTTTTTTTGCTCTGAAGCTTTCGGTCTTTGATGCGGTGTGGCACCACCTCTTCCCATTCCGAACAGAGAAGTGAAACACGCCAGCGCCTACGATACTGAGACCTAGATCTTGGGACAATGGGTCAAGGCCGGGGACTTGAGAGCAAAAAATATCTATAAAAATTTCCCGCTATTAGCGGGATTTTTTGTATCTTCTTTAAAACCTTTTAAAATACCAAATGCAATTTAGTTGCTCAAATTTTTTGTCTTTTAAATATTTTTCCCAAAAAGAAAAGCAAATAATTTATAAGCCAGGTTATGAATACTTATTTGTACCAAGAAAAGCTATTTATCTTATCTTAATAAGCAGAATATATATGCAAAAAATGTTCTACTTTAAGTCTCTCTCTATGATTTCTTCTTTTTTATTAGTAATTGAATGTAAAAAGGGTATAGAAGACATCTACTGGTAATGAGATTAAAAAATGTTCAAGAAAAATGCAACTTTTGTTTAGAAGAAGTTTACTAATTTGTAATTTTTTTTATTGACAGAATTTTTGGGAAGTGGTACGGTTTTTAGTGGAATGATTGTGCAAGCAAAAATTCCATACTGCGATTTGACCTCTTTTAGGCCTAGGTTTCTTTTATTAAAAATTTCCTTACTTTGTCACGAAAGGAGACTGCCCATGAATAGTCCATAAATAAGACTATAGTCGTCTTACATATTAGTAATTAACATATATTTTTCTGATTCCTTGCCAAAGATTTTAATAATGGTCTTAACAATGTAGGAAAAGTATATGTAGTAAAAAATAATTCATAAGAGATAGTTTGGGTTATTTATATAACCTGTCTATAAATACAAAATTAGAGTTTGTATTTCTAAGTTTGTTTAAAGGTAGATGGGGAAGAGAAAATTATCTTCTTGTTGGATTATTTTGTGAGCCCCGAGAAATAGGGATACCATTTTGTGAATTTGAAAATTTCTACGGGTTCTAAGGGTTGTTTTCAAATCCCTTGGTTGCTCCAAGAATAATTATGGCAGTAAATTATAAATGTGTTTTTCTTAACAAACAGATTATCTGGTTTTAGTTTAGAAAAGATATTATTTTGTGTAATTCTCTAGGCATTTTTAAAAAAAATTGTTACAATTGCTTGTATGGGTAAAGATAGAGGTTTCGATTTAGGACATGGGGAAGAACGACAATATGCACCTAATCCAACATATGATGCTATTTTATCTGCATTAATACTTACTAGCCCAACACTTTCGCAGGCACTTAGTTTACAACTAGAAGCTTTTATGTCAGAGCAAGAACAAGAAAATCAAGATCCTGGAAGATTGCTTGTTAGATTTATTCAAGTAAAAGCCAGAGAAATTAATACAGATGAGCCCTTTAATGCAGAGTTTTGTAGACAAATGACAAGAAAACATAGTAGTTATTCCGAACAATTTTATGCAATGAAGATAGAAGGAATGCCTCAATCAGAGTTGCATATTATAGATGCAACAGCGGCAACAGGGGGAAATAGTTACTTAGTTGCACTTACTCATATAGAAGAAGGAGGATATGTGTTAGATAAGACAATAATGATGCATCAAGTGAATAATAGATGGGCTGTTGATGAATATACTGTTGAAGAGGGAATTGGCTTTAACGAAGTCCTGTACTATTTTGATGACGCAGTTGGAAGATGTAACAATATAACGCGAACTGAAGTTAGAATTAATCACCCAACAGGACATACTGGAGGAGGTTCACCTGTTTCGTTACACCCAGCTCCTTTGAGAATTGATTTTAAAAGACCTCAACCAAGTATAACCAAACAAGCTGCATAAAGCTCTCTCCGGTTGATTCATGTATGCTTACTTAGTATACTCCAGACATGTCGCGAGATGACGAAATTGAGAAACCCAGAGCAGATTTTGTTGCTTATCAAAGAAGAAGAGATGCAAGACGTTTTTTGCAAGCTTTAGCAGGAGACGATCTTTCTGCTCTTCCTATTGCTGTGGATAGTTCAAAAAGTATGATGCAGTTGGCTTTGGATGCATTAGAGACAGGGCGTGTTCTCCTGTCAGAAACAACAAGCGCCACTCCACCAACAATAGAAGTAGTTAAACGATTAACAGTTGATTCACTTTCTAAGCCTGTTCTTATTGAACGATTTGATGTGAGTGTAGGATTGGATGAAACATATATGTATCTTGTTGCAGCAGGAGAGGGATCAATTGCAGATAGAACTTCTGTTTTTCAAGTGCAAGGAGATATTATAGCTAGTGCTTCACCTCTTTTTCCAATACCCAATGTGTTTGCGGAAGATTTAACAGCTTTGTTTCAGCAACAAATGATGGTATCAGCAGTAAAAAGAACGTGTTATCATTTGTCTCCACCTGTTGCACCTATGACTCCGCAAGATCCTTCACGAAGATCAATTAAATAGGTTTCATTGCGATTGAAGTTTATTCGTGCTATACTTAATTTATCTTAATTGAAAGGTATTATGCATTGTGACTACAAATTCTGGTAAAGCAACGTCAATGGCCGAATTAATGGCCAAACACAAATCTTCATTTACTGTTTTAAAAAGAGGAGAAAGTGTAACAGGAACAATTTCAAAACTTACCCCAAGTGAATCGTTATTAGACCTTAACGGCAAAACAGAAGCATTAATTTTGGAAAAAGAGAAAAAATTAGCTAGAGCTATGATGGCCATGTTAAAGGTTGGAGAAAAAGTTGAAGCTACTGTTTTATCTTCAGAATCAGATAGTGGCATGCCTATTGTCTCTTTGCGAAAGTATTTAGATAAAAAAATTTGGGAGAAATTATTTGATATTCAAAAAAAACAGGAAAAACTCCATGTTCATGTAAAAATGAATACAAAGGGTGGCTACTTGGTAGAAACTGAATATGGTTTAGACGGCTTTTTGCCAAATTCCCATGTGTCTTTTGACAAGCATGCAGAAGATTACACAGGAAAAACATTGGAAGTCATGATTGCAGAACTAAATCCAGAAACAAGAAAAATTATTGTTAGCCAAAAGCCAGTACTTTCTCAAGCAAATTTTGATGAAATTGCAAAAACTCTTAAAACAGGCACTAAAGTAGAAGCAATGGTTTCTCATATTACCCAATTTGGGGTATTTGTAAGTCTTCCTGTAAAAACAGCAAAGGGAGAAGAAACATTTGTTGACGGTTTAATTCATATATCAGAAGTTGCTTGGGAAAAAGTAGCAGATTTATTTGGCATGTTTACCGTAGGAGATACTGTTGAAGCAGTTGTTACAGGAATTGACACCAGTGCAAAGCGAATTGACTTATCTATAAAGCGATTAACAGCAGATCCATTTGAAGAACTATTAAAAAAATATTCTGTTGACCAAAAAATTACCGGAAAGGTAGAAAAAATAACAGAGCAGGGTGTTGTTATTGCTTTAGAAGACGCTGAAATTGAAGGATTTATTCGAAAAGAAAAAATTCCACCAACAACCAAATATGCAGAAGGCGAAAAAGTAACAGCAACGGTTACCGATGTTGATGCAAAAAAGCATAGAGTGTATTTAACTCCAGTTCTTCTTGCAAAACCATTAATGTACAGATAAACTCTGGTACTTTGAGGCTAAAAGGCGTAGAATATTTTTATGGCAAAAACGCAAGTTTCTTTTGTTTGTCAGGAATGCGGATATGATAGTCCACAATGGTTAGGAAAATGCCCCGAATGTGGAACATGGAATAGTTTTAAAGAATTCAGAGAAAACAAAGCAATTGCAAAATTGTCTAAACAAGCAACTTCATCTTTTTTAACTCCAACAGATACCAAGCCTAAAACCTTGCAAGAGATTACGTTTCAAGAAACTAACAGAATTCAAACTGGATTTGATGAATTAGATACTGTTTTAGGTGGAGGAATAGTGCCAGGTTCTGTAACTCTTTTAGCTGGAGATCCTGGTATTGGAAAATCAACATTATTGCTACAATTATGTTTACTTATTGCTGCATCCGGGAAAAAGGTATTGTATGTGTCAGGAGAAGAATCTGTTGAGCAAATAAAACTGAGGGCCTCCAGAATAAAAAATGCCTTAGAAAACCAGAATTTATTTTTAATCTCTCTCTCAGATACCGATGCTATTGTGAGCATTATAGAACAAGAAAAACCCAGTTTGGTTATTATTGATTCTATTCAAACTATGGAATCTAAAGCATTAGATGGTATGAGTGGATCTGTTGGACAAGTTAGATTTGCGGCAACAACATTTATAAAGGCGGCAAAATCTTTGGGGATTCCAATAATCTTAGTTGGCCATGTAACCAAAGAGGGAATGGTAGCAGGGCCAATGGTCTTGTCTCATATGGTTGATACGGTTTTATTTCTAGAAGGAGAAAAGTTTACCAAAACAAGAATTTTGCGCTCATTAAAAAACCGCTTCGGTCCGGTAGATGAGGTTGGTGTATTTTTAATGGATGCAACTGGGATGCAAGAAGTAAAAAATCCAGAGCAACTTTTCTTAACACAAAGAGAATCTCAGGTTCCAGGTTCAGTTCTTGTCGTAATTATGGAAGGAACTCGGCCATTTTTAATAGAAATTCAAGCATTAGTTGTATACTCCAAACTTGCCATGCCAAGACGCGTTGCCAACGGAGTAGATCACAAACGTGTCGAACTTCTTCTTGCAGTCTTACAAAAGCAGTGTAGATTACAATTAGACAGCTATGATGTTTTTGTGAATGTTGCCGGAGGATTAAAAGTTTCTGATCCTGCTGTAGATTTAGGCATTTGTCTAGCTGTATATTCAAGCCTTAAAAACAAAGCGTTGCAAGATGTTGTTGGAATTGCCGAAGTAGGCCTTTTAGGAGAGTTACGCGAAGTTGGAGGTTTGGATAAACGAATGCGAGAAGCTAAAAAACTAGGACTTAAAACAGTACTCACATCAAAAAGCCATAAAACACTCAATCAGGCATTATTGCAGCTTGGGTTTTCAAGTTCTCAACAAGAAAAAAGCTGGCAGCAGCAAGACGAGAGACATTTTAAGGTAGAAAAAGAGGAGTAAGTATGCCAAAACAAGAAAAACCACAAGAAGTTATTGTGCAAGAAGTAACGGGCAATAAGTCAGGACAGGCAGTGTCCAATCCTGAACGGTCTAACTTCTTTCATCCCAGGTTTATGGGTGCTTTTGCAGATGAAGTAGCAAAGCTTGTTATTCAACGACTTCCAAAATTGCCTCAGCGAACTAAAAAGAAGAAATCTGCTTCCAAAAACAAACAAATCCAAGGAGGATTTTTCTTAGACACTTCAGCAATTATAGATAACAGAATTTTTGATGTTATAAAACTTGGACTTTTAAGTGGTGTGGTTGTTGTTCCCGATAGTGTATTGTTAGAGTTAAAACATATAGCAGATTCCAAAGATCCTTTAAAAAAAGATAGGGGAAGAAAGGGTTTGGAAGCATTAGAAAAAGTAAAGAAAGTTAAAGGTGTTAAGGTAGTTGTGTTATCGGCAATAAAAGGAAAAGATGCACAAAAAGAAGTAGATGAACAGTTAATTAGTGCAACAAAATCCAATAAAGGAAAACTTATTACTTGTGACTATAATTTAGAAAAAAAGGCAAGTGTGCATGGAGTAACAGCTATTAATATGCATGCATTAGCGCAGCTTCTTAAAGTTGCAGCAGTACCTGGAGAAAAAATTACTGTTAAAGTAGTACATATTGGCAAAGATACAACGCAAGGTGTTGGATATTTGGATGATGGAACAATGATAGTGGTTGAAAATGGCAGTCATCTTTTGGGACAAGATGTTTCTGTTACTGTTGCCAGAGTTATTCAGACCCAAACAGGAAAGATTCTTTTTGCCCACCAATAGATATATTAGTTTACCTTTTTACCTATTACTATACGTTTTTACCTAGTTAATAATTTACCCTATACTACTATAAAAAAAGAAATATTTAATAAATTATAAAGGAAGATAGAAGAGTTGTATGCCAAATAAAAGGTGAATGTAGGAGAAAGTACAAATTTGCGGAATGTTTCTTCTATTAGCAAGTGTTGTAATAAGTGCTTCTGCAAATGTCATTTCTGTTGTGGAATTAGAAAGCATTGTTTTATATGTTGCTCGAATATCTGTATCATCTGGAGTTAAAATATTAATGGCACTCAGGGAAAGTCCTTTAATAAATTCTTTAGATAAAGAGGGACTAAGAGCACTGTAGATATATTGGTTGGCAGTATTAATCTCTGTTAGGGTTGTAAAGAGCTGGAATCCCTCTTGGGCAAAGTATCGAAAGAAAGCAGCCGAATGGAGGTGTTTTGGATGTGCACGGTCTACAAAGGCTGTCAGTGCGTCAGCTGCCAAGAAAACTTTTTTACTGTGTATTGCCATATATTAGGAGGTGGTAAGGCTTGCCCCTCTGCCACTTAATCGTAAAAATGGATCATCAGCGGTAAACTGTTTTGCAACAAGTTTTTTTACTTTTATTAGTGTTGGATTTTCTGAGTGGGCAACAACATCTTTATTAAGATTTTGCAGTTCTGCTTCTTCTATCCGAACATTTCCTCCAACTTTTATTGCCTTTAATTTTCCGTTTGTTATATATCTCCTAATAGTTAGGGGATGGACCTTTAAAATAAATGCAACTTGTCTAACGCTTAATAAATTGTTCATCTCTTGTATTGTATGCAGCTTTTCTTTGGTAGGTCAAGGGATTTTTCACCAAAAACAGTATGCAATTTATAACAATTATATGCAATTGTATACAAATTTAGAGAAAAATTGACTGCTTTTTCACGCAGGTTTCATACTGGAAAAAGAGGGGAATTATGCCCTTTTTTTAACTATGCATTATACAAAATCAGGTTTAAGAAAGGAGGTGACTATGAGCGTTTTGCATTTTTATTTACAGGAGTTTCGGGCAATTATGCATCGAGTGCAAAAAGCAACAGAAACAGCATTACTTTTATACCAGACTGAAGTGATTTAAGTCCGGTTGAAGAGAGAAGAGGGTATTTCTGTCACATGTTAGTTTTTATATACCCCAAACCCTCTAAACCGATACTTCTGCCCTAGCAGAAGTATCCTCTTCCTCTTGCTGGATAGAAAATCTGTATATCTTTGGGTTTTGCTTTTGCAAAATACCAGTTTTGTCGTGCGTAAAAATATTTCCTGAGGTTATTATTGGCAAAAAAATGAGGTAAAGAAAAAATCTTATTGGCTTTAAAGAGGTAAGAAAGCCTGCCCAACTTTCTTACCCCATTGCAATCAACAAAATCTTATCATTTACCTCATTTTTTAAGCTAAACTATTCGTATTTTTTGCAATTTTAAAATTGTTATTTTTTCTTGTCCTAACAAGTAAAATTGCATTTTTTAGCTTCGTTATTTTTCCTTGACAAGCAGTATAGTTTTCTGTAAAACTTACACTTGCATTTAGTTTTTATCCTGCCTTTAAGGACTATTTGCAAAATCACAAGAGCATTGCTTTTCGTACCGAGTCTTTATCAATTTGAGTAACGAAAGCGATGCTCTTTTTTCGTGTTTATTATCCCTTTTAAGGCTGCAAAATCACAAAACCTCAATTTTACAAAAATGCCACAGGCATTTGTCCAAGTTTTAATAACTTTTTAAATTGATCTCGTCCTTGCTTTAAGAGAAGTTCTTGTTGGTAGTCTCTAATAGATTTCCTTGCAGCCTTTTTCTTGCCGCCAATGGAGAAGAGTGTTGTGAAGAGCAGTTTCATAATCTAATTTGATGCTAGCATAGTTATTTTCATTTGTCAACCTATAGCAATTTTAGTCCTAAAATATATATATCCTGGAGTTTTTAAAATACAATTTAGATTGATTTTGTAAGCTAATTTTTTTATGCAAAAAGATGTGGATAACTTTTGGATAACTTAGAGTGAATAAAATTACTCTGTTGTGGATAAACTCTTACTTTTTTCTTTTGAAGCCTAAAATGAGGCTAAATAGTACAAGCAGGGCAAGGCCGGCATATTCT